>DYOJ01000047.1 GCA_020720705.1 Acetofilamentum sp. | reverse complement strand
AAATACAATAAGCGTCCACGCTTTTCTTTTGCCGGCATAACTTCGTAAAGTAGAACTAATAAAATGCTATAAAAAAATATTGACATTCAGTATAGTACAGAATCTTTTTTAAAGTTTCCAAACTAAGCTAAAGGTTTTTACGCTCAAAAGCATAAATCGGTATAAAAATTGCAGATAAAAGTTTTGAAAAAGTTTTTTGTTAAATACAAAAAAACTTTACATTTGACATTCATTTAGGCTACTCCATCCAATGAGAAGATATATTTATTTAATATTTTTGATATTCTTCGTAATTAATTTATCCGGGCAAACTCTGGATGAGATTAAGCAGCGCGGAACCATCAATATTGCCTTTACCCAAAGCAGCAAAAATACCGTAAATTATACCCTTGCCGAAGAGTTTGCAAAATTTATGGGGCTTGAAATTAACAGAATAGATATTTCTTGGGAAGAAACTTTCTCACAAAACGGCACGCTTCCGCCTGATTATCAAACAAATCCGGAGATAAGTTATACTCCCGATGCTTTGATTAAAGCCGACATTATTTGCGGTACAATGTATATAATGGACTGGCGAAAAAAGTTCTTTGATTACTCCGGCATTACTCAAATCAGTGATTTATTGATTGTCAGCAAAAACACAAAAGAAGTTAAAAGCAATGAAGACCTCAAAGGTCTAAAAATCGCTTTCCTGCAAAATTCAGCTTATGAAACTGATATTGAGAAAATTAACAAACTAATTGGCGGCGGAATCGAATATATTAAAACAAAATCGGAAGAAGAATCTCTCGAATTGCTGAAATCCGGAAAAGCTGACGGGTTGATTGCCGTATCGTATCTTGCACTCTCGTATTTGAAAAAAAATGTCAAAACAATCAAACTCGCCTTCCCGGTTGCCGAGCCGCAAAATGTAGGATGGGTGATTCGTAAAGGAAATAACGAACTCGGCGAAGAGATTACCAACTTTTTTGAAACAATACGCGGTAACGGCAAATTAGACGGTCTGTTTCGTGATAAATATCAAACAGACTATTCAACTTATCTCGAAATTATTAACTCCTATGCACAATCCCAGAAAGGTGCAGGCGTACGCGATTTCGATGAAATATTAGAGTCCGGACAAATTATTTTTGCCTTGCGCGACCGCGAAATGGTCTATCACCCTTACGGACAAAAACAATTTAGCCACTACCTTGCCGAAAAATTTGCCGAATATCTCGGATTGCAACACAAAATAGTGTATATCAATGAGTTTTCTGACTATTTTGAAGATTCAAAAGGCGTCATCCATCAAGACAGCAGCTACATGCCGGAGGTTTTCAAAACCTTTGACGTTGCCTGTGATTTGATTGCCCCCATAGATTGGCGTTTGAAAAAAGTGGATATTATTGATTATATGCCTAACGCAAAGGTTGTTATAGGCAGAAAAGATACCAAAATTACTTCTGTAAACGACCTGCGAAATCTGCGCGGTGTAACATCAAAAGGCTCCTCTTATGAACATGCACTTGTGGAGGCGGGAGTGAAAAATTATTATTACAAAGAAGGAGATGAATTTTTTGCAGATTTACTCTCAAAACGTGCAGATTATGCAATATCGAATCTGTCCGTTTACACCCTGTCGGATTTTCCGCAGCTTGAGGCTAAATTTATCATGGGTGAAATTGAGAAAATGGGATGGGCGATTAAGAAAAATCAACCCAAATTGAGACAGAAAGTGCTCGAATTTTTTGAATATGCTCAAAAAAACGGAATTTTCGACGAATATTTTAAACGACAAACCGGCATGACCATGCAATCGGCTCAAAATTATTTGACAATTCTGCATGAAACGTATCAAGAAGGCAATTTTCCGTTCGTGTTTTACGGTACGGAAGACGGATTGCCGCAAGAGAATGTTCTTTCGGTTTTTCAGGACAAAGATGGGTATATGTGGTTCGGGACGAACTCCGGAGCCGCAAAATATAACGGTCGAAGCTGGCAAATCTACAACAGCGATAACGGATTTGCAAACAACGCCGTCTATCACATTGCCCAAGATAAAAAAGGCATACTTTACTTCGCAACGTTAAACGGAGTAACAACATTGAATCCGAAAACACAAAAAGTCAGAAATTATCTCGAAGGTAAAGCCATAAAAGAAATCTATATTGATGAAAAAGATGAAAAATGGCTTTTTGGAGAAAACGGTATCTTCAAAATCACTGAGAACGGAAAAGAATATTTACTCAATAAAGATGTTCCGGGATTACCCCGAAACGTGCATGCCTTTTGCAAAAATCCGCTTAGTGCACAATACATTATCGGAGCAAGTTCCGGGCTTTATACCCTTACAGGAACCGAAATAGCAAAAATTTCGGACGAATATTGTCATTACGCCTTTTTTGATATTGACGGAAATTTATGGGCATCCATGCAATCCGGAATTTATTACACACCCAAAAAAAATACCAAAAAAAATATCTTAGAGCAAAAAATTAATTCAACCCTAAATATTTCCAACAATACAATTATCCGAAAAATTATGCAAACCGATGATGAATCTGTTTGGCTTATATCGGATTACAAAGTATATCAAATCTTAACCCTGAAACAAAAACCTATTGTTTACGACGAAAATATAGGATTGAAGCGCTATCGGATTCTTTCATTTTGTAGGGATAACGAGGGAAACATGTGGTTCGGTTTATCGGGCGGGATGCAAAAACTAAACAATAAAAGTCTTCGTGCATTATTTCCAAACAAGCTAAACAGCTACATTAACAGTATTTTTCAGGATTCGGACGGAAAAATGTGGTTCGGAATGAACAACGATATTTATTTTTTCGATGAAACTTTACTAAATTTCACGACTATTCTCCCAACCGAAAATCGTTCGTTTGTCAGTGATATGATGCCAAACGGTAACGTATTGATAGCCAATACGGAAAGTATGTTTATTGTGAATCCTAAAACACAAAAAATCGTCAAACAGCGTACTTTTGAATCTGCGCTTTTACATTTAGATGATATTTTTATTTCACCTGATGAAGAAATTTTTTTATTGTCGGGTGTAAACGGCGTAATCTATTATTTTGCAAAATTTGATGCCGAACCGTTACCGATTGAAAATCACGCTTCAAGGATGGTACATCAGCTTGAAAGTTTCAGGGGATACACCATCGGAGCAAACAGCACGGGTTTAGTCGTTTTTAAAAATGAAAGTTTCTGGCAACTCGAGAATACGAACTATCCTGTGTGGTCGGTTTGTAAAGACGAACTTTTAAATCCAAAAACACAAGAACTCGAATCCATACTTTGGGTGGGAACAGAAAACGGACTTGCAAAATTTAACAACGATACGATTCAATATATTGACAATAATTTGTTTCGTAAATTAACAATCATTGCAATAATTCCGGCAGAAGACAAAAATCACCTTTGGCTCGGAACAAACAAAGGCGTGTTTTATTACAACAAACTATCACAAGAAGTTATATTTACCATTGATTCTCGAGACGGGTTACTCGGAAACGAAGTTGCTACAGACGGATTGTTCCTCGACGGACGCGGTATGTTGTGGATAAGTACCTATCACGGAATAGCCACTTATGACATCAAAAAACGAAAGGTAGAAAAAACCACCCCAAAATGTATCATCGAATCCATCACTCTTAACGGGCAGCGTGTAAACAGTTTACCTAAAGTCTTGGGATACAACCAGCGAAATTTGGTGTTCGAGATTTCAGGTTTGTCCTTTAAAGATGAAAATTCTGTTGAATACGAATACTATCTGCAAGGAGCAGGCGAAGAATATGCATCATATCGCGGAAAAGAAAATATTGCACGATACCAAAATCTGCCTCCCGGTTCTTATGTCTTCAAATACAGAACAAAAGGTAAAGACGGAATTTGGAGCTATTATCAAAGTATTGAATTTAAAATTGACCGCCCGTTTTATTTTGAATGGTGGTTTATCCTAATTTTAATCAGCGCATTTGTGTTTGCGGTTTGGCAAGTATTCAAATGGAGATTACGCATCTTGCAACGTCGAAACGAACAACTCGAAAAAACAATTGCAGAGCGTACTGTAGAAATTGTTGAGAAAAATGAAGAGTTGCAACAACAAAAAGAAGAGATTGAAGCCCAACGAGATTCAGCCACAAAAAACAGAGACGAACTTGCCCACAAAAACAAAGAAATTCACGACAGCATCATGTATGCCCAAAGAATACAAAATGCAATTTTGCCGCCTAAATCATTTATCAGTCGTGTGTTAAAAGAAAATTTCATCCTATTTAGACCACGAGATATTGTAAGCGGCGACTATTATTGGATTGCAGAAAGTGAAGGTTACACCTATTTTGCTGCCGCAGATTGTACCGGACACGGTGTGCCGGGAGCATTTATGAGCATGCTCGGAGTCTCATTTTTAAATGAAATATTGAAAGTATCCGAAACTCCCCCCGAGGCAGGCGTTGTGTTAGATAAACTACGACAAAAAGTTATTGAAGCATTACATCAAACCGGCGAAACCCACGAAGCTAAAGACGGTATGGATATTGCGTTGTGCGTTATTCCGCCCGATAAAAACGTTATTCAATTTGCTGGTGCGTTCAACCCGCTTTATGTTGTAAGAGACAACGATATAATTGTCGTTGAACCCAACAGAATGCCGATTGGTATTTATGAATTTGACGACGATAAAAAAGATTTCACGACCAACTACTTCCAAGCAAAACCCGGCGATATGCTGTACGTTTTCTCGGACGGTTATGCTGACCAATTCGGTGGTCCCAACGGAAAGAAATTTATGGTCGGACGAATGAAAAAGGCGTTAATCAAAGCTCAAACGATGCCCGTAGAAGAACAGCGTGTCTATTTAAACGACCTTATTGAGCGTTGGATGTTTGGCGTAAGCGACCAAATTGACGATATTCTTGTTATCGGGGTCAAAATCTCAGACTAATTTTTTCAACCCGAAAAAAATACAGTTTATTGTAAAGTATATGATTAAAAAGCTTTTAACGGGGTTATTATTCTCAACTTATTACAAATCATTGTATAAATGAAACACCCATGTAACACGGATTTCCAAATCCGTGCTTCACACAAAATCAAGAAAATAAATTATTTTACTAAAAAAGATTATCAAAAAAACGTTAAATGATATTTAGTTAATTATCACATTATCTACATTTTACAATTTTATTAACAGATGAAAAATATTCTCCTCTCAATATTTTTACTTTCATTTTTAACGGAAGCTGTGTTTGCGCAACGGTCAACACCTGATTTTTTGGTGGTTGATATTTATGGAGATAAACATCAACTATTTGAGAATTATCTTGACAACGGAAATTATGTCCTTCTCGAATTTTTTTCAGTCGGGTGTGTTACTTGTCAAGCAACTGCAAGAATTTATAACGAAATATTCCTCGAATATGGATGCAACTGCGGCGAATTAGTCGTTCTCGGCATTGACGGTTGGACGTATGACCAATATGTGTGGGAGTTTTCATTTAACAATTCCGTAACCTTTCCCTTAGCCTCCGGACAAGAGGGCATGGGCTACAAACCCATTGATTTATACAACGTTTTATACACGCCGCATAAAGTTTTGCTTTCACCTCAAGGCGATTTTCTGATGAATAATGATATAGTTATCAATTCTGCCGACGACCTCCGTGCAGTTCTCGAAACACACAATATCCAAAAGACTATTTGTTCGGGAAATGATTTTCTTTACTTAGAAATAGACGGCTTTATAGCAGAAATCAACAAAGATAACAATACTGCCCAAATAGTTATGCCGGCTGTCAGATATCATAATGCAAAATTCAGACTCTCAGGAAATTCTAAACTCTACCATAACGGAGAAGAACTTTTTTCGGAGCAAGGAGGAACGTTTCCAATCGAGGACGAATACACTGACTTTCAAATAATTTCAGAATCAGGCGAAATTGCAGATTGGACATTGCATACCATATTCGAAGGCACAAATGTCAATTCGCTTAATGACAAACAAATACGGATTCAGGTTAATACCGGCGGTGAACTTGCTATTTTACCCGGATTTAGTGCAAACGATGCTATTGTCAGAGTAACAGACGTAAACGGCAGAATTATTGAAAATTTTGAAACAACAATAAGTCCCGATACACCTGTTTTACTGAAAAAAACATCAAATTATCCGACAGGAATATACTTTATACAACTTGTTGGGCAGGATTTTTCTGTTTTACAAAAATGGACAAAAATAGAATAAAAAAGAAATATCTCATTATCAGTAAATTACCATAAATTATTCTGACAAAACCCACAAAACATTTTGTTATTTTGAGATTTTTTTTTTTCTTTGCATCCACAAATTATTTGAACATTATTTATTAATTATTAAATCAGAAGATTATGTCAGACATCGCTTCAAGAGTAAAAGCCATTATTGTTGACAAATTAGGCGTTGAAGAATCGGAAGTTACTGCAACAGCAACGTTTACAAACGACCTCGGAGCAGACTCACTCGATACCGTTGAGCTTATTATGGAATTTGAAAAAGAGTTTAACATTGCAATACCGGATGAAGCCGCAGAACATATCGGCACCGTTGGCGATGCAATAAAATACATCGAAAGCCACTCGGCATAAGCAAAGGAAGGATTCTTCCTTCCTTTTTTGCTCGTGTCCTCAGATGCGAAGCCTCTATCATGCGATATCCGCATAATCACAGACATTCACACACTATAACCCCTTACACACATGGAACTCAAAAGAGTTGTCGTAACCGGTTTAGGCACAATAAATGCCTTAGGACACAATGCCGCAGAAACTTGGCAAAATATGATTGACGGTGTCAGCGGTGCCGGTCCAATCACAACCTTTGACTCAAGCAAATTCAAAACAAAATTTGCTTGTGAGGTCAAAAATTTTGATGTAACAAAATACATCCCTCGACAAGAGTCGCGTAAGTTAGACCGATACGCCCAGTTTGCAATGATTACCGCCGAAGAAGCTGTCATTGATTCAGGTTTGAACTTAGACGAGATTAACAAAGATCGCGCAGGAGTTATCTGGGCATCCGGAATAGGAGGCTTAGATACATTTCTTCAGGAAAGCATTGCCTACGTAAAAGGCGATTACACCCCGAGATTTAATCCGTTTTTCATCCCTAAAATGATTGCAGATATTGCGTCCGGTCATATTTCCATCAAATACGATTTCAGAGGTCCCAATTTTGCAACCGTTTCCGCTTGCGCATCATCTGCAAATGCTTTGGTAGATGCGTTTAACTACATCCGACTCGGGAAAGCCGACATTTTTATTGCCGGAGGCTCCGAAGCTGCTGTAAATGAAGCCGGTATCGGCGGATTTAATGCCATGCACGCTATCAGCACCCGCAATGACGACCCGAAAACAGCCTCTCGACCGTTCGATAAAGGCAGAGACGGATTTGTTATCGGAGAAGGCGGTTGCGCATTGGTGCTTGAAGAGTATGAGCACGCAATAAAGAGAGGTGCACGAATTTATGCTGAATTTGCAGGCGGCGGATTAACAGCTGATGCTTACCATATTACAGCGCCACACCCCGAAGGTCGCGGAGCCACACGTGTCATGCAAGTAGCCCTCGAAGATGCCGGTTTGAATCCCGATGACATTGACTACGTAAATTTACACGGAACGTCAACCGGATTAGGCGATATTGCAGAAACAAAAGCTGTTGTGAATGTTTTTGGAGAACATGCTTATAAATTGAGTATCAGTTCAACAAAATCCATGACAGGGCATTTGCTCGGTGCCACAGGTGCACTCGAAGCTTTTGCAGCCATCAAAGCAATTGAAACCGGTATAATTCCGCCAACCATTAATCATTTTGAGTTAGACGATGAGATTGATTCAAAGCTTGATTTTACTTTTAACGTAGCCAAAAAACGCGAGGTAAGAGCAGCTTTGAGTAATACATTCGGCTTTGGCGGGCACAATGTTTCTGTTGTTTTTAAGAAATTTAACCGATAGAATTGTGTGCCTCTAAGAAAAAAATCGAAATGCACAGACCGCCAATTCTCCAAAGAAATTGCGCAGATACTTGGATTCAGAGCCAAGAACAGTGATTTGTATGCCCTTGCATTAACGCATAAATCAGCAATAAACGAACGTTGTGATTTTGATTACCAAAACAACGAACGACTTGAATTTTTGGGTGATACGGTGCTTGATGCTGTCATAAGCGAGTTGCTGTATAAAAGATTTCCCTCCGCAGACGAAGGGTTTCTCACTCAAATGAGAACAAAAATTGTCAATGGAAAAAGTCTGTCCGATTTTGCAAAGAAAATCGGACTTACGCATTTAATACACATCCATCCTTCACAAAACGCCAATGACAAAATCAACGAAGATGCTTTTGAGGCATTAATCGGAGCAATATACCTCGACAGAGGATTCAAACATGTGAAACGATTTGTCGAACAAAAAATTTTCATCCATTATGTTAATCTCAATGAATTGAAACATCAGGAAACAAACTACAAAAGTAGGATTATTGAATGGTCTCAAAAACATAAAATTGGCATAAAATTTGAAACAGAGACTGAAGATGTTGATTCTAAATATTTTATTTCGTATATTCGCATTCAGGAAAAAATTTACGGCACAGGCAGAGCTAAATCAAAAAAAGCTGCAGAACAAATAGCTGCCCATGACGCATTTATAAAGATTCAAAACTCTGATGAAACATTTGATAATTGAGAAACGTTAAAATACATAGCGATAATTATGTGATACCCGACCCAATATTGGCTATCTCGTGCACCTATCCGCCATATCGCGTAGCGTGGGAAATCAATCGTGTGTTGGGGGTAACTTTATCACAAGCTCTTGATTTACAATTTAATGAATCCGCATCGTTTAAAGTTTTTCAAAACTCGAAAGATGACATCGGCATTATTAAATTAATTGAAAATAAAACTGAGACCGGCAGATTATCAACAAAATATAAGAACATTGATTATTTTCTTATCGCAAACGGTCAAGAATATCGGAAAGTAATCAGAGATTTTAAAATCCGTCTTCATCGCTCCCAACTGATACAAGGAACTTTTGAAATTTCGCCCGATAAACTATTGGCAAAAGCAATCATGATGATGGTAGTTTGAACTATACTTTAATCGTTAACAGATTGAGATTGGTCAATAGTCATTAGGAAATTCGGTGGAAAATCATTGTAGATTAAACGATTAAACAAATAAACGGATAAACTGAACAATTATCATAACCATTTATACTGTATGTAAACCCTCAACCATAAGCCGCGTAAACAGTATAAATCACGTTCAATCACCTAAAACAGTCTAAACACTCAACTCTAAACTTTAACCTGTATAAGATAAATTCTCAGTCTGTTATACTCACTTCAATTTTATAATCTGTAAGTTTATCAGCTGGTTTCAAATCTGTTATTCCGATAAAATATTTTCCCTTTTTTAAGTCCAAATTGGTTTCGGAACTCCCTGCGGAACGAACTTTCTTTGAAATCAGTTTTTTATCTGTTGAAGTGTAAACCGCATATTCGAGGTCGGACATGGTGGTATTTCCTCTTGTAACTAAAATTCTGACTTGTTGCATACCTTCGGATTTTATTTCAAAAAACACAAAATCTTGAGTATCACTGACATAATCTTTTCTTTTTCCCTGATATATTTTATGAAATGTGTGATTTTGAGGTGTATCAAAAAATATTTCGGTCGCCATTGCACTTGTGTTGTCCGGCTCGAAAGCATCAAATTTATATAATGAAGCATTTTTTCCTGTTGTGCTCCAACCTTTTGCATTTTTATTTTTTGACAAGGTATAAAGCATGATGGCTTTCTGCCCTTTTGTAAATAAATTTCGACATTCTCGATATTTTCCGTAAGACATAATATTCTTTGTATCAGGCTCATACAAGTCGCCCCAATTGTCTCGCTGTCCGCCGATATATTCGCAATTTTGATTTGTATAGTTTGATAAATCCGGTTCGGCAGGTGTGTCAGCAAGTTTGTCGCCGTTTGTTTCGCAAAGTAGTTTTCCGAACTTTTCGAGGGTACGACTCACCGGTTCTTGTTTTGACTTACCCCGCTTATAATGCTTATGCGGATGCTTAAGCCCCAAAAAGTGCCCGATTTCGTGAGAGACTGTCGCCGTTGCCGCTCGTTGTCTGACAATGATACCCTTTGAAACTTTATTCTGAACACCAAAATAACTTTTTTTAACTTTACCAAAGCTATATGTAGCTAAAGTATTGACTAAATGCACATTGACACTTCCTTTATGTTTATCTTTCCGTGAAACCTTCAAGGTCTGCGAGGCAAATCCGACATCAAAAAATTTAGTCTTATCAATATAATTAATTTCCGGTTGAAGGTAAAACCTTATCCCGGTGGCATTTATAGAATAGTAGTAATTCAAATAATCCACATACTGCTTTATCTCGGCTTCGGAAACACCACCCAAACCGTCAGATTTACGGTGGACATGAAACTGCACGGGAATACAATATAAAATCGTTTCCACATCGGGTGAATAGTTATTATTTAACATAAAACTGTCCAAAAACGCATTATTCCCGTCCCAAGGTTCGTGTTTCAAATCAAATACCGGGAAAAATGAACGGTGAGCAGTTCCGCATGCCTCACATTCATTAATTTGTGATATCAAAACCTCTGAAACACTCGAAAGTATTAACAACAATGCAACTAATTTTAACGTTTTCATCATACCGTAAAAAAAACGGCGCAATTTATTAAAAGTTATTGAAAAAAATCATAATATTGCATGTTTTAGATTCAGAAACATTAAAAAAATATCAATTATGCGAAAAATTTGGATTTTACTTCTTGTTCTCGGCATCACATTTGCCGGCTGCGACCAAGTGATGCAGGATGTTGAACTTACCGAAGAGGAAATTACTCAGGGTTTGAAAACAGCACTCACCTACGGCGCCGACTCCTCCTCGACCGAACTTAGTCAAGAAGACGGCTACTATGCCAACCCGATGCTGAAAATTTTACTGCCCGAAGAAGCTCAACCGATGCTTAAATATGTGGAAATCATAGAGAAAGGGGCAGCCTTATTTTCAACCATTGCAACTCTTACGGGAACAAAATTTGAAGCGGCAGGCGAAGGGTATATCGAACAAACAATTATGAGCATAAACCGCTCTGCTGAAGAGGCTGCCAAAGAGGCAAAACCAATTTTTGTGGATGCAATCACTGAAATTACGATTGAGGACGGTCTCAATATTTTGCAGGGAAAATCGGACGCATATCAAAAAACGGATTTCGATTCCATAGCTGCCACACAATATCTTAAATATAAAACTTTTACGCCGCTCACCGATGTTTATGCGCCTAAAATTGATGCAGCACTTGATAAAGTTGTTCTTGACTTTGGCGATAAAACGGCATACACCACCAACCAATTGTGGCACAAATTAATCGTTTACTATAATAATGCAATTACTGTTGCAAAGATAGGTCGTGATTTAAACCTCTTTGATGCAAATACCGAACTCGGACGCCTTGCCGGAGAAGCTCCGATAAATGCAGAGTTAAGTTTAGGGCAGTTCGCTACCGGCAAAGCCTTAGACGGGTTATTTTGGCGCGTGGGAGTTGAGGAGAAAAAAATCCGAAAAAATCCGTTCCAATGGGCAAGCGATATTTTAGACAAAGTGTTTGGTTATGTTTATGTTGAACCGGATGGTACTACTGATAAATAATCAAGAAAAATACATCTGAAAAAATATTTAACAATTAAATTTAAAGTTAGTTATCGAATATTTTTTTGGTAAATATCGTTCACGTTTGCTTGTTACAAATAACCGAAATCAGAAAACAAATGACGAATGACAAATGACGAACTTATAATTATTGCTTGTAAGAAAACTCATAACTTGTTGAAATTCTTTACGATATAGCGAAATTTC
>DYOJ01000598.1 GCA_020720705.1 Acetofilamentum sp. | reverse complement strand
ACGATGAGTTCGAACTTGACGACGAAGATTTGGACGATTTGATGTCCTATTTAGAATAAAGTAGTTAGTAGTTAGTAGTTAGTAGTTAGTAGTTAGTAGTTAGTAATTTTTTTAAGTATTTATACTGTCTTCGGGGATATGTTGAGATTTCTATTTACACTAATAAACTTATAATCTGTTACCTGTGTCTATTTAAACCCTCAACTTTAAACCGTAAACAGTATATATTAAGCAAGATACATCAGTTCTATATTATATCTGAATTTTGGATAGCAACATATCAACCAAACACTCATATCTCACATCTCAAATCTCACATCTCAAATCTCAAAAAAAAAATGCTTGCAGACATCATAACCATCGGTGACGAAATTCTTATCGGACAAATTGTCAATACAAACTCGACTTGGCTTGCCGAGCAATTGGAAGCTATCGGTATTAAAATCAGACAAATAACAACTGTTTCCGATAATCGGCAACACATTATTCAAACCTTGCAAGAGGCAGAAGAACAATCGCAACTCATTGTCATCACAGGTGGTCTCGGACCCACCGAAGACGACATCACAAAGCAAACTCTGGCTGAGTTTTTTGATACGCAACTAATCGAAAATCAAGAAGTATTAGCAGATATTGAAGCTTTTGTGAAATCACGAAACGCGCAAATGAACAGCCGAAATCGAAAACAAGCAGAACTGCCTCAGTCGTGTACAATTATCCGAAATGAAATCGGAACGGCTGCAGGCATGTGGTTTGAACGCAATTCTGTTGTTTTTGTGTCAATGCCCGGAGTCCCGTTTGAAATGAAGGCAATGTTCTCAAATTCAGTGATTCCGAAATTAAAAGCACAGTTTAAAACCCCTGAAGTTATTCATTTTACGGTTCAAACTTTCGGAACTCCGGAATCTGTGCTTGCCGAGCAACTTGAAGAGTGGGAGAGTGCTTTGCCGTCTGAAATAAAGTTGGCTTACCTGCCCTCGCCCGAACGCTTGCGCCTGCGTATGAGCATGGTATGTGCAGATAAGGAAAGCGGCGAGCAACTTATTGCTGAACAATATTTAAAATTAAAAGAGATTTTGGGAGAAACCATTTATGATACCGGCGATAATTATTTGTATGAAACCGTAGGTAAACTTTTGCTCGAAAGAAATCTAAGTCTTTCTACAGCAGAGAGTTGCACGGGTGGAAACATAGCTCGCCTAATATCCTCCGTTGCCGGTAGTTCTGAATATTTCAAAGGTTCGGTGGTTGCATATTCAAACGAAATAAAAAAAAATATTCTCGGAGTTCCCGAACAGATTCTTATACAACATGGTGCGGTAAGTGAGCAAACCGTTATCGAAATGTCCAAAGGTGTGCAGAAATTGATGGATACGGATTTTTCAATCGCAGTTTCCGGGATTGCCGGTCCCGGAGGTGCGACACAAGACAAACCCGTTGGTACAACTTGGATTGCAGTAGCAAACAAGCAGAAGGTTGTTGCCTCAAAATTTATTTTCGGGACACAGAGGGACATCAATATCCGAAGAGCAACAGCAACAGCACTCAATATGTTGAGATTGTTGATGATTGAAAAGTTATAAAAAAGAAATGTTTTTTTGTATTTTTATACGAAAATGTTTTTAATTATTATCTTTGCCGTGCAAAAATCATTATGGCAGACCTTAGTCTAAATATTATTGAAGAAGATCAACCCACACACCCCAAAGTGTTGTGCGATGTTGCTACCGGAACATGCAAAATTGAAGGTTTATCTTTCATGGAAAACTCAAGGGCGTTCTACAAGCCCGTGGTTGAGTGGATACATAATTTTCTGAAAACTCATGATAAACCTCTGAAACTCGTTATCAGAATTTCGTATTTGAATTCAAGTTCATCGAAGATTTTTTTTGATTTATTCGCTGATTTGTCAGACTATTTATTAAACGGAAAGCAAATATCTTGCGAGTGGTATTTCCCCACCTATGACGAAGAAATTGAGGAGGATATTGACGATATGATAGCAGAATCCGGCTTTGACATACTCAAGAAACCTTTTTGATTGAATTTCAAAGACTA
>DYOJ01000597.1 GCA_020720705.1 Acetofilamentum sp. | reverse complement strand
TATTTCAAAAACTGTCGAGCACAGATATTTCAAAAAGCAGATATTTTTCAAAAAAATCAGAAAATATTTTTCACATCGCATAATTTTGTTTTATTTTGTAAAGTTTTCAATACCCCAAGAATGAAAATCGGAACATCGAAGAATCTGACCAAACGTGTTCGGACTGCTTATTTTATCTCTGTTATAAGTATCAGCCTTGTGCTGTTTGTGCTCGGTATCACTGCATTGCTACTCTATAACGGAAATCAAGTAAAGCGCGAAGCAGAAAAAAATATTATATTAACCGTTTTTTTACGAAATGAGACAAAAACGATTGATATAGAGCGATTTACCAAAAAAATCAAACTCGAACCTTATGTTATCGGCGCAAAATATGTCTCGCCGGAGGAAGCTACGCGGATAATGGTCAAGGAGCTTGGGCAGGATTTTACCGAAGCACTCGGATACTCAGCCCTGCCGCCGTCTGTTGAGCTAAATCTCCATCCTGATTATTTGTCGGAAGACAGCATTTTGAGCATAAAACAAAAATTATCCGTCAGCAAGCATGTGAAAGAAATATATTATCAAAAAAAATTAACAAATTTGATAAGCAAAAATATCAGCCGCGTGTCTTTGTCCGGCATTTTGATTGCTCTGTTAATGTTGTTTATTTCGTTTGCACTTATCGGCAACGCGGTCAGGCTTTCCGTTCATGCCAAACGCTTTATGATACGCACGGCGCAACTTGTGGGGGCAACACAATCGTTCATCCGAAAACCGTTTATCAGTCGAACAATTGCTGCCGGAATTATCGGCGCATCACTTTCAGCTTTGGCTTTATCATTAATTATTATATTTTTGCAAAATAATTATGAAGCCGTCATCAGCACCGAAGCACTCTGGGGAATCGTATTCTTTTTGTATTTTTGCGGAATTTCGGTCGGGGCAATCGCAGGCTATACGTCTGTAAATCGCTATCTGAACGCTGACGAGCGCGAATTGTATAATTACGAATAATATTGAAAACAGTTATTTTTATGAGCGAAAAATCAAATTTCGGATTTGCATTGGGCAAAAAAAATTACATCATGTTGGCAATCGGTTTTGCACTGATTGTGTTAGGTTTTATTTTGATGTTCGGCGGACAAACAGACAACCCTGAGGTGTTCAAAGAAGATGAATTATTCAGTTTCAGACGAATAACGCTTGCGCCGATAGTCATTCTGGCAGGTTTCGTTTTTGAAATCTATGCAATTATGAAAAAACCAAAATCGGACAACAACGCATGACTTGGTTACAGGCTCTGATTATCGGAATCGTTGAAGGGCTGACCGAATTTTTGCCCGTTTCATCCACCGGACACATGATTTTGGTTTCCGCTGCAATGGGCATGCAGGAAACCGAATTTTTAAAAACGTTTGAAATCTCTATCCAACTCGGAGCAATCATGGCAATCGCTTTGATGTATATTCGCCGATTTTTTAAATCGTGGGATATTTATTACAAACTACTTTTGTCGTTTATTCCCACAGTCATTATCGGTTTCTTGGTTTATGACTACGTTAAAATGATGTTTAGTCCTTTGGTTGTGTCTATATCGCTGATTATCGGCGGCATAGTTTTAATATTTGTTGATAAAAAAGTGGAGAACAGACAAAGCAAAACTCCGGAACTCGAAAAAATACCTGTCAAAAATGCACTATACATCGGTTTGATACAGTGTGTTTCCATGATACCGGGTGTTTCGCGCGCCGGAGCTACCATTGTGGGAGGTGTGTTCAACGGGTTTGACAAAAAACAAGCAACCGAATACTCATTTCTGCTTGCCGTACCGACTATGATAGCCGCTTCGGGCTACGATCTACTAAAAACGCCTCTTGATTTTACTTCGCAACAAATTATGTTGTTGGTTTTCGGATTGTTAGTTGCATTTGCTTCAGCGTGGGGGGCGGTAAAACTTTTTTTGATATTGGTCGAAAAATTCGGATTCAAATATTTTGGTTGGTATCGAATCGTAGTCGGGTTGTTATTTTTAGTCTTGATTTTATCCAATGTAATTTGAAATAGAATTGAGTAGCA
>DYOJ01000596.1 GCA_020720705.1 Acetofilamentum sp. | reverse complement strand
ACCATATTTTTCAACGAACCGGTAATTACTCGAGACGAAAGAACAATGACCGTTGCAATAATAATGATGCCGACAGGAATTGCGACTGCTTGGGTATAAAATTCAGGAAATACAAATCGTGCTTCTGTATTTATGGATGCAATAAAATTACTCAAAACCATTGCGATACCGATTCGGCGGTAAAACGATTTTTTGAAAAATATGCGTAATAAAATTATTGTTGCCGGTATTACCGTTACAAGCATAATTGTTTTAGAAATGATAAATTGTTCCATAGATGATATGATTTTAAATGTGTTCCGGTTTTTTTAATTAAAATTTCCTAATAAAATATTGATTTCTTTGATGTTGTGATTCATGGATTCCGACATTTTTACTGTCGTGTTTACCATGTTTTTTAAAGGTACTGTAACGATTCGTGAAGACAGAATGATAGTTCCGATAATTCCCATACCAATAGGCATTGCAAGGGATTGCGGGTAATCTTCAAAGGTAAGACGGGCTTCGGTGTTTATGGAATCTAAAATAATTGTGAGCACCCAAAGCACACCCATTTTTCGAAAAAACGAATTTTTAAAAAATAATCGCATCAGTATTGTTGCAACAATTGCTACTACAATAATCATAATACTTTTTGCAATAATGAATTTCTCCATTAAATTCAGTTTTTGAGAATTTTACAAAAATCGTTCCGAGTTTTATTCTGTAAAAATCGAAATCAGCGCACTTTCGGAAACTTCCTGTTGTTCGCCCGATAACATATTTTTTAGCGTAAATGTTTTATTTTCAATCTCTTTATCGCCAACCAAAACCACATACGGAATGCTGTTGTCGTCGGCATATTTCATCTGTTTTTTCAATTTCGAACTATCCGGATACAGCACCGCGCTGATGCCCGAATCGCGCATTTTTTTCAGAACGGGTAGGGCATAAGCGACTTCCTTCTCGCCGAAATTCGTAATCAAAACATCAATGCCTTTCAATGTTTTTTCCGGAAATTTTCCTAACTGCTCTAAAACATCAAAAATTCGGTCTGCGCCGAACGAAATGCCTACGCCCGACATGTCTTTGAGTCCGAAAATGCCCGTTAAATCGTCGTAACGACCGCCGCCGCAGATACTTCCCATTTGTGCTTCGAGCGATTTTACTTCAAAAATTGCACCGGTATAGTAATTCAAACCGCGTGCCAAAGTCAGGTCTAACTCAATTTCAGCCTTGAACGAAAACATGTCCAAATATCCGAACAAGGTCTCAACTTCCGCAATTCCGCGCTTGCCGATTTCGGTTTCGCCCACAAAATTTCGGAGCAATTCCATTTTTTCGGCAAAATTGCCTTTAATGTTTAAAATCGGTTCTAAATCCTTGATTGCTTGTGCAGTAAGTCCGCGTTCGGCGAGTTCTTTGTACACATTTTCGGCACCGATTTTGTCCAATTTGTCTATCGCAACCGTAATGTCCACAATTTTGTCGGGAAATCCGATGCGCTCGGCAATGCCGGCTAACAGCTTGCGGTTGTTGATTTTAACTGCCACGCGCAAATCCAAATCCGAAAATACGTCGTCAATCATTTGCACAATTTCGAGTTCGTTTAACAGCGAATCGCTGCCCACAACATCGGCATCGCATTGGTAAAACTCTCTGTATCTGCCTTTTTGCGGACGGTCGGCGCGCCAAACGGGTTGAATTTGGTAGCGTTTGAACGGAAATGCAATTTCGCCTCTGTTGTCTGCCACGTAGCGAGCAAACGGAACTGTCAAATCGTAACGCAAGCCTTTTTCGCAGATTTTGGAACTTAACTTAACTGCTTCTTTTTGAGCAAGTTCCGTATCGGTAACTCCGCTTAGGAAATCGCCTGAGTTCAAAATTCGGAACAGCAATTTGTCGCCTTCATCGCCGTATTTGCCTGTGAGTGTGGACAAATTTTCCATCGCCGGCGTTTCGAGCGGTTGAAATCCGTACCGACGATACACTTCTTTTATGGTGTCAAAAATATAGTTTCGTTTTGCTAAAACTTTGGGCGCAAAATCGCGCGTGCCTTTGGGTATGCCTGTTGCCATGAAT
>DYOJ01000595.1 GCA_020720705.1 Acetofilamentum sp. | reverse complement strand
AAAGTCGAAGTGAAACGAAGACAAAATGGATAGGTTATTTCTTTACAGTTCCTTATTAACGGAACTGAATGTTGAATTAAATCACATGATGAAAGAGGACTTTATTTCTTTACAATTCCTTACACCTTTGTCAAATACTCCGATTTTACCCATTTGAGGTCTAATCCTATTTTGCTCCAACCGTTTTTCTCTTCTACAATAAATACTTCTTCACCTTGGGTCAAACTGCCCACTTTTTGATAGTCGGTACCGGCACCATTTCTTACGTTAAGCGTTGTAGTATTTACGGTGGCTCGTTCTACTTTTTTGGTATAAGTTCCTGAAATCCAATGTTGTGAAGACGATGATATGCGATACCATCCGTCTTTTTCTTCAAACACGCGAAGTACTGCACCTAATGTAACGGCGGCTCTATCCGAAGCTTTTGCAGCACTGCTCGATGCTGAAACTCTGACGTTCAACGAATTAGCTGTTATTATGCGATATTCTAACAAAGTGATAGGTGTTGGAGCGCTCCATCCGTTAACGATATTTTGAACTAAGGGTAAAAAATGAGTTTCACAATCGGCTACTTTGTTACCACCGAAAAAAGCTGTTCCGGGACAAGATTTGTTACCTCCGCTACCATTGTTGCGCACGCCTGTGGAAAGGTTAAACCAATGATGATACACAATTCTGTCGGTATTGACCGGAATGTTAAATTTTTGACACAACAAGGCTGTAACTTTTACGATTACATCTTTTTGTTGGGCAGTCATTACATCTTTTCCGGTGTCAAAATTCCCCACGTTTTCTATACAAATAGCATTGGCATTAAAACCGTAAATTCCGGCAGGAGTCAGTTCTAAACTACGTCCGGAAACGATGGAACCATCCGGAAAAATGGATAAATGTTGACCTATGTCCATCCAACCGTTGGTATAAACATGGTGATCGCGCATTCCTTTTTGCAAATCCAATTGGTTGGTTGCAGTACATAGCTTATAATCAGGCGAATAGGTGTGGTGCTGTTGAATATAAAGTACTGTTCTTCCTACTTTAAGGTTGCGAATGTAGTTTTCAAATTCTGCAAAATTGTACTGTGTAAATCCGTATTTTGTTTTCATTGTGATTATTGATTATTAGGTTATTGGTTATTAAGTTAATGCTGTATATACTGAAAAGTATGTTAATAGTTTTTTGGTTTGCTCCAATCATCAATTAACGTAATTTTCAAATTGGCTAATTATTAATTGGTATTTTTGGCAATCGTTCGCAAATCATTCCAACTAAAAAATAGGAATTGTACGAAACGCTTTCAGGTAGCAAGATATAATCTTTGGTTAGGGTGTTTTTATCCACGATTTGAAGCGTGTTTTTTAACAAGGCGAAACCGTTTTTTTGGATTTCAATATTATAATTTCCTATGGGCAATTGCGTTGAAATTTTACCGTCTTGGTCGGTTTCTATTTCTTTAAAAACGGCATTATTACTACCGGTTATGGATATTTCGGCTTTGTATATCATCTCTTGCGACAATTTGTCTTTTACTGAAAAATTTACAAGTATCAAATTATTTAAATGAGGCAAAACCTTGATAGGGTTGAACAATAAGGGTTGAATGAGCAACGGTTTTTTTGTCAAAACCGCTCGACTGATTATTGCACTGTGTAATGGTTGAACAGTAGTTGCAACGTTTGAAATTGGCGTAACTACACGAGCTGTGGTAATTGTAGCCGGATTTTGAAAGTCACGTTGGAGAATGGTTTTTTTGCTGTAAACCTTAACATTTTCTGATTGTAAGGTTCTTTTATTTCGAATCGGTTTGATAAATTTAGCTTTACTGTGCTCATTTACAAACAATTGATTTTTCATTACGATGGGTCCAAATTGGATAATCTGATTCAAATCGCCTACTTGATTGGAAGTTATGGTGTCGTTAATATTGATTTTCAAATTGCGGATGAGCATCATTTTTTTAGGAAATGCCGGTAATAAAAAGTCATTGCTTATGGTGTTGCCATCCGAGATTTTTACATCATTTTCTGCGGTATAATATTCTGATGTTAAAGGACTTGTGTTAA
>DYOJ01000594.1 GCA_020720705.1 Acetofilamentum sp. | reverse complement strand
TAAGCGAATAACTTCGACGATACCTTGTCCTAACGGACGAAGGCATGTCGAAGTTTTGGAATTTCAATTTTTTGTCTTACTTTCGTTCGATGAAGTACGGCAAATTAAGGTCAAAATATCAGAACAAAATATACCATTCAAAATGTTTACAAAAAGCGATTTAAACGTATTTGCAGGAACAGGAGTTTACCAACGCGGCGAAGAGTATTTTGCAAACGGAGCTGTTGGGGATATAACCGTTGAAAACGGAAATTATACGGCTTTCGTTTTCGGGAATATCAGATATACAACATTTTACGACCCAATTTTAGAGAAATTCTCTTGCGACTGCCCTTATGGCGGATTTTGCAAACACAGAGTTGCATTGGGTCTTAAAATTCTATCGCAAGTCGATTCGTTGTTTCAGAATACAAAAACGTTTTTGGATATTTTTCGTGAAACCGATATATCATTGAAACTTTCGTTCTTGGAAAATCTTCTGACCCAAAATTCAAAATTTGCAGAATCGTTTCTAAAATTTCTTAAATCAAAAACAAAACAACTTGATAATGATGACACTGAAGAAGTTGATATCGAAGATGTTGCATCGGATATTTACGATAGAATAAATCAAATTGGTTACGAAGACTTGTGGGACTATGCACCACGAAACAGATATGTGGACGAATGGGAAATTGCCGAAGAACTTGTTGAGGAAATCATAGACGAACACATGCAAGATGTGAAAATGTATGCGGAGTCCGGCGATATTCGTGAGGCGTTCAGGTATTTATGCGGCATCCAAATTGGCCTGTTAAGAAGTTCGGACACAGAAATCGGCGAACAAGTCGGCGATATTGAAAACTTTAAATACGATATAGCACAAATAGTTTTGGATGCTTTGAAAAATGCGAATATTTCTGACAAAAAACAAGTTATTGCAATACTTTTTAATGCCGCCGAAACACATATTGAGCTCCGAAATTGGTACATGCACGAACGTTTATTTGATATTTTAGTCGAAGAAGAAACCTTGGCTGAATTATTAAAACAAAAACTTTCAGCGTTTCCTTCGGATAAATCGACACTTGATATTTTGCGAAAAATTGAAAAAAGATTAGGCAACACGGATGCTTTGAAACAAATGGCGACAGAAAATCCGGACAATTTTGAAATTGCCTGCGAATATCTCGAAATTCTGCATAAAGAACAAAATTTTGAAAAAGTCAAACAAATTTTGTATTCATGGTTTGACCAAAATAAACAGAGCGACCTTTTTGCACTTCAAGCATTTATTACACCGGAACTTGGCAACACGGATTATCGTAAGTTATTGGTTATCTGCTTTTTTAGGTGTTCAAAATTTGAAACTTATCTGAAATTGCGTGAAATATTCAACGAACAAGAGGCAAAAGATATACGAGATGCAGTAAAATCGGACGGCTTGTCTCATCAAATTAACATGCACGAGAAATGGAATGATGACATTTTACTATTTGTAAAGTCGAAACTAAACAGTTTATATTTCGACTATAGTTCATATTTGAAAGATATTGAGGCTATATTTCCGAATGAAGCCTTTGAAATTCACAAATCTGTTATTTACCAACAATTATTAGTCGCGAAAAACAGAAACACATATTCCGCTATCGCAGAAATACTTACACGAATGCACAAGTTTTTACCGGCGCACGTAATTCAGTTAGCCCAAGAATTATACAACAGGAAGCCGAATTTACCGGCATTGAGGGACGAATTGAGAAAATGTGGACTGATTTAATAGAATTGAATAGTTCCCGAAATACAAACAGTGTTGTAGCTGTTTGAAATTTAGTGTTTGTAAGAAAACGTATAAATAATTGAATATGTGTAAATTATAGCTATATTTTCAATCGAATGTTTTGTCATCTAGTAGTCATTCAATCGTTTCTTAATAATTTCAAAAGAATTTACAAAAACATTCAAATCTCAATAGCCCTATAATATTCAGTAATACAATGTTCTATGAGTTTTCTTTCAAGGACTGATTCTGTCTAAAAAAAACAGACCCTTACTTTGTTTGTAAGAGTCTGTGAATGAATTATGT
>DYOJ01000593.1 GCA_020720705.1 Acetofilamentum sp. | reverse complement strand
CCTGAGCTTGCCGAAGGGTTGAAAACATTTATTTCAAATCATAAATTAGTTTTTCACATTTTTTGAAAAAATGGGGTGGTTTACCTTTCGATATAAATATTTTTTATGCGGTTATAAAACCTTGTTTTCCGATAATGTCTATTAGACTTGTTGCGCCTATAAAACAAGAAAAATCAATGTCTTATAAAAAGTGCTTTGGCTTGATGACTATGAAAAATCAATGGCTTAGCTGAAATCTGAAAAATTTGGAGTCAGTTATATTCTCGAACTCCGCATTTTTACTGGATTTATGTCGCAACAAGTCTATTATATATTGGTACTGATAGTAATAAAGGAAACTTGTGGCGATTTTTTCAAGGGAAACTCGACGACATCCGCATCTACAACCGCGCCCTCACCGAAGCCGAAATCAAACAACTCTACGAAACGACGGAATCTAAAATAAACCAACCGCCGCTTGCCCAATTCACCGTTTCCAGCATTCAAGGTGCTGCGCCGCTGACCGTCACGCTGGATGCCAGCGCCGCCAGCGATGCCGACGGCACGCTTAGCCGTTACGACTGGCAAAGTTCTGATGGGCAGATGCTCAGCGGCAAAACCGCCACGTTGACATGGGATCAGGCGGGCGAATACAGCGTAACCCTGACCGTTACCGATGACAGCAGCGCAACTTCGCAAGCGGTGAAAACCCTTCGCGTCACCGCCGCCCCTGTACCACCCATCAGCGGCTGCACCAACGGCACAATCAACGACTGCCGCGCCAGTTATTCCTTTGATGGCAAAGTCTGCGTGCCCTGCGTCGTCGTACCCGGCGCATTCGGCACCTCGCAAAGCTTCGCCCTAGAAATGAATCAAAAACCCTTTAGCTTGGCGTTTGAAATTAATCCGCTGACCTTAAAGGCACACAATTTCTACGACAGTTGCGCAGCGAATTACTCGCCGCTGAGCGGGTTGTTGAATCTGCCTTGTGTGTCAGTCGGTGGAGGAACTTATAACGTCGATATGCAGCAACGTCCGGGCGAGCTGATATTTGATGTGACCGGGGTCAGATAACCCGTAGATACCGTCTCTCCCGTCAAGCCCTATCCAACAAGAAAAGATGAAAAATCAGGCTGTTTTTGGAGAATAAGCCGATTGGTGCTTGAGAACACCAAAACAGACTTGTGCCGCTTGTGTTGAGCGTAGCCGAAGTAAGCGCAGTCGAAGCATATGCACATTGTGCATACAGGCACCAAGTGCCGACATCGCTTCGACAGGCGCAGCACAAGTTTCGATGTTTGGCGGTCGATTGCTAGCCAAACCCATTGTTTTTGTGACTTATTCTGGCAAAAGCTCCAAACCTCGTCAGCCTCTATCAGCAACGAGCCTTTTGGTTTTTCTTTGATCTCGACTTTTTGCGGCGTAGCAAGATATTTTTTATTCACATAGGATTGTAACCAGCTTTTTGAAACATTCATGCTTCTACAAATACCCGCTAATGAAATCTTTTCCAACAAAAGCTTATCTATAACCTCTTTTTTCTCATCCGAGATAATGCCCTTTTCAGGATTAAGAACAAACTGCTTTTGGCATTCGCCGCATTTATATTTTTGTTTGTCAGTTAGGTGTAAAACCATTTTTAACAATATGATTAGAACTACATTCAGGACAGTAGACTTGCTCAATTTTAATTTTAGGATTAAATTTATATGCAAAAATCAATCAAAAATAAGGAAAAAATCATGAGCAAATACCTCAGCCGACTCACTAATAAACGCCAATATTCTGCTGTATTGGGTGTTACAAAAGCGGTGTCCTGAGTTTATCGAAGGAAGGAATTTGAAAAACTGTTACCGGTTTTTTCGTTATTTCTTGAGGAAGAAGCAAAAAACATTGAAACAAAAAAACTTGCAGAGCGCCAAAGAAAATCAAGCAAAGGAAATCCGCCGGTCCTGACTACTGCTACTGATAAATTGATTTTTATACTTTATTACCTTAAAAACTATCCAACACAAGATACCATAGCCTTTAACTTTGATATGTGCAACTCTACAGCAAACGCTTATGTGAAGACATTACTTACTATCT
>DYOJ01000592.1 GCA_020720705.1 Acetofilamentum sp. | reverse complement strand
CGCTCTTTTTTTGGCTTTAAAATACGTTCCTTTTTGGGTTTTATAACACGCTCTTTTTTTGGCTTTAAAATACGTTCCTTTTTGGGTTTTATGACACGCTCTTTTTTTGATTTCGTAGCTTTTGCCGTTTTTGGTTTTGCAATGCGCTCTTTTTTAGCTTTTGGAGCTTTTGCCGTTTTTGTCGCGGGAGCGTGTTCGTAAACAGTTGTTGCATCGCGCAATTCTTGAACAGTATTGATGAACGCATCTATTTCGCTGTCAATATCAGCATCTCGGCCGTATTGTTCGATGTATTCTTTTACGAAATAGTAAAATTCGCCCTTTACCGATTCGGGTAGCATGTTTTTGGGGATTTTTTCGTATTCTTTGATTACATTTTCTTTTGTTACCATGAAGTAATTATTTAGTTGTTATTTAATCTTAATCGTTTTAATTTTAATGCGATAGCTTTTGCTTTTGCAATTTTGAGATTTTTATTATTTTTTTGAAGTAAAACCAATGCAAAATCTGAAACATTATTTACGACTTCTCCGTCTGAAAGTTTAACTGAATAAACACTGTAAATTCTTGTTAAAAGTGGTGAACCTGAAAATTTCCGATATTTTGATGTTTGTTCATATACCCCAACGATAAAACCGGAATGTCCTTCGTATTTCTGCAAACTACCTATTATTAAGTAATTCCCATTTTGTCGTATTTCAACGTTATCACCTACATTAAACTTAGGTGGCTCGTATGTTTGATTTACGCCTAATTTCCTTGCCATTGTGCTATTCTTAATCGTTTTAATTTTAATGCGATTGCTTTTGCTTTTGCAACCATTAAGCTTTTTTGTTTGTCGTCTGAATCAAATTTCTTGATGTTAGTTTTTCGTTTTTCAAAAAGATTTAAGTCTTGTTTGTATTGTTCTTCGGCGCGTTCCTGTTCTCTTGTTTTAACTTTTTTCACGGTTTCATTTGTAAAGTAATTATCGTAAACGTTAGGGTGCATAGAAAGCGATAATTTGTGCTTGAATCCTAATATTTTGCATAACTCTACGATGTTATTTGCGATAAATATTGAAACCATTTGATTTGAAATACTCAGAAAACCGTCCCGCGTGTTTGTCGATAGTCCGATTATATCTAAATCTTTAAAAATGTGTCCGTAATTTTGAGAACTTGCGGGCACATACAACTTATAATCACCGTTCCACAGTTTTGACAACTTGATTTTTCCGGAAATAAAATCTGTTCCGTTATCCGCATTTTTGATATAATCTGCGGCACGGTCGAACGGTACATTGATGAAGTTTTGTGCTTTTTCGGTGGGATTGTAATTATCAGGGAGTATAATCCCCTTTCGCACACTTCCGTCTTTTGTTGTAAAACTGATAAGTTTTCGAGAAACATTACCATATTTTGCAAACCCTTGTAAAATATTGCCTGTTACAATGTAAACTATTTTTCTGCTTACGCTTGATTTTCGGCAATCGTAGTCCCAATCTTCTATCAATTGTTCTTCTACCCAACGTTCAATACCTTGACTTGTACCCATGATAGATGCAAGTTTATCTCCTTGCTCGCCGGATAAAACTAAATCAAATTGCTTATAGGAACTTGCCAATGCAATTACGATGCGAATACCTGACGGTGCGTATGGATTTTTCTTTTTTTTGTCAATGATGACATTCGTGCAAACACCTTTTATGTTTTCGCCAAATGAGCGAACGTACACAACTCTGCCGATATAAAAGAATTTTAAAAATTGAGATACATTTCGGTAAACATTTTTACTCTTTGTTTTTATATCATCGTCCGATAAATCTTTTGCACGCATCAATTCGTCAAGTCGTTGCTCAAAGTATTGTTGCTTTTGGTGTTCTAACGTCAATTTCTTATATTTTGGCTCCTGTGTAATTTCATTTTTGAGCTTGCGATATTTTTTGTCGTTTTCATCAAGGTCTTGTGATAAACGATTCTGGAAAAACGTTTCTGCACTTTTGACTAAATCGCGCTGAATTGCTATTGTATCAATTCCGCCTGAATTATTTGTTATGATATTATTAAGTTCTACGGATGTGTAAGGTTTT
>DYOJ01000591.1 GCA_020720705.1 Acetofilamentum sp. | reverse complement strand
TTTTAGGCATTCGTAAACACACAAGTTGCAAAGCACTTCAAAAGTGCTATGCAACTGCCGGAGCTTTAAAATAATGCTGTATAACATATAAAAAAGTTTTGATTTTCGAAAAAAAAAAAAATGACTTTTGCACCCGTATTTTTAACAAAATTAAACACGTTTTTTTATGAAAATCAGAAATTTATTCCTTATTTTGCTGATGATTTCAGCAATGGTATTCGCAGGGTGCGAGAAAAATGAAATGCAAACAGAGGCAAATTCACCAAATGAAAGTAACCGAACCTTTGTTTATAACAAGGGTAAATACGAATTGTACAGTAAAAAATTATTTGATGCAGTGCTAAATTCATTAGATGACAATGACTTTAAACGATTTATCAAAACGGAAGCTATCAAACAATTCGATGGAGATTATGATGTTTTGCTCGCAACAACTTTGGAACAAAAAATTGAAATTTCACAAAAGTCTTGCAATCTAACATTTGGGGAATACTTAATTCCAAAATTGGAGGAAAGTACACAGAAGGTTTTACATGATGAGATTAATTATCTTGATTCAATCTTAAAATATTGTCCATTAATTCAGATTTCTGTACCGGAACTTGAAGAGAGTAGTACGGAAGATTGGGACTATACCTCAGATGAGGTGTTACTGGCTTACCTGCCAACAGAATTTGATGAAAAAACGTATGATTACATAACTGCTTATAACAAAAACGGAGAAACGGTTCAGTTAAGTTTGGATACTTTGCCAAGCGTAACTGTTATCGTGATAGGCAATAACGAAAGAGTTGAGATTCTAAATCAGGATAATTCCAAAAACTCAAACCTAAATCTTTATTACCGTGGGAAATATTATGATTACACACTTTCGGATTCGTATCAATCCTATGCTGAAACTACAGAAAACATTACAACTTCAGAGAAAGGAGCAAATAGCATTGATAGAGATAACTATTCAGGAAAAGATTATTTGTATAAAGGAAAATTTGAAAGCAGACAGGCTTTTCGTCAAGTAGAATCATGGCCGTCTGGTCGTCCTGAATTTAAGGTAATTATCGTCTATTCTGATAGAAACGGCAGCACTTTAACAGCTAATTCTGTTGTAAAAATTCTAAGCAAAGACGGCTGGATAAAAAGGTATGTTTTCTATACCGACATCGTTACTAAAACTATTGATGTTCCGGTTTTTACATGGTATAAAGATCGTTTTGGCTTGTATATGAAGTATCATTGGATAGAACAAGATAACGGTGATACATCCTCAGAAGTGTCCACGACTTTATCAAACGAATATAGTGATAGTTTCACAGGTAGCGTTACAGTAAAAACAACGATAAAAGACGGTGATGATGAGGCAGGCGAAGCTATTGTAGAATATGAAGACCCTGCTCATGGTGAGGGCACTTGGTATAGTACAGGCATTATGACGTTTTCAGTAACCAAAAAATAGTTCAAGATGAACCCAAAAATTTTCTTTACAACTTTTTTCGCATTTTTCGCAATCCAAATTGCGGATGCACAGTTTACAACATCGTATTACAACTCGATAAATTTTTCAAAATTTGCGGTCGGATACGAAATCAACAACCGATTGTGGACAGAGATACGTGTCTTCGGCGGCTTGGAACTTGATGATTTTACGGCAGAACCGGTGTTTATGGTCAATTATTTGACAAAGGACGAGTACGATTTGTACATCGGTGCCGGTCTTTCGATAAACCTGCTCACCGGACCGGCGTTGCCTACAGGCATAATCATCAAGCCTTTTGAAACTAAAAATTTCAAAATACACATTGAAGCCGAACCGTTCTATGATTTAGACAACGAACAACTTATCTTATTCGGCTCGGCAGGCATACGCTATGTTCTGAACAAAAATGACTGATTTTTCAAGTACAACACGGCAGAACTCAACATTCAGCTGTGTTTACTTTTTTTGTGAAATTACTGTAATCAGATGCTGAGCGCGGCTAATTTTGAACTTCAGGCAGAAGAAAACGAGAAAAATCACGATAATTTTGAAAAATAGGCGAAATATCGCCTTTTTTTACCGAAAAATTGTATATTACTTT
>DYOJ01000046.1 GCA_020720705.1 Acetofilamentum sp. | reverse complement strand
TAGAAAATAATTGCTAATTAACGAGTGTGGAAAACTGTTGAAAACTACTTACCCCACTGCTATAACTTGCGGGCGTTTGATAAAAACTTCGTTTACAAATTCAATGTCATCCTTAAACAACTCGTAAAAGGACAAAATTTGCGCATCCGGATTATTAATTTTTTGTCGGATATCTTCAGCAAGTTTTGCAACTCGATTCATTGCCACAAAACGTGTGATAATATAGACCAATAACGCCGCAACGATAATTGCAATCCCCCACCCTATTGAGCCTTGATAAAAAGCCGTGAACGACGTCAGCGAAAGTAGGATTAATGTTACGAAAAGTTCCAAAAAATTCAACTCTGCTTTCAGACGCGGCACATGCCCT
The DNA here is from genome assembly GCA_020720705.1 of Acetofilamentum sp. Lineage (GTDB taxonomy): Bacteria > Bacteroidota > Bacteroidia > Bacteroidales > JAADGE01 > DYOJ01. The sequence continues at coordinate 11,718 of DYOJ01000046.1, read as the reverse complement.
TGCAAAACTAATCGAAAACGCGCTTTGGTTACAGTGTTAAAAACATTCCAACCATTCCAGATATGTCTGAATATCGGGGCGTTAAATTCCATAACAATCCCTTCATGCTTGATATCATGAATATAAGATTGTTCTATTTTTTGCTTTAATTGTTCAAAAAATAACGCACGAAATGTCTCTTTGTTTTTACTCGTGATAAGTAAAACTGTTACGCGATGAATCAATATAAAATCGAAAAAAGATGACATTTGTGAACAAAATTGGTGTGTAAAGCTAAACATTTTCTCCGTTCGTTGAGCATTTATTTTTATCTTTACAAAATTGAAAACCTGACACTATTATTTTATTAAATATCTGTAAATCTGAAAGATATATCCATTTTTCAAGTATGCTTTACATCTATTAAGGTGTTGTTATTCAATAATTTACAGGTTCATTTTTTTTAAATTTTTTTTTAAAAATACATGAAATCACCTCTTGAATTTTCGTTTGTGATACCTGCGTTCAACGAACAAGAGAATATTCCGCTCTTATACGAACGTTTAATGTTGTTGAGCGAAAAATATTCGGGAGAAAAAGAATATATTTTTGTAAACGACGGCAGCACGGATAAAACTGCGGCTGTATTGTATGAACTCTCCGAACGTGATAAGCGCGTAAAATATATTAACTTGAGCCGAAATTTCGGACATCAGGCAGCTCTTTCTGCCGGACTGAAACATGCACGCGGTAAAGCAGTAATTTCGATGGACTGCGACTTACAAGACCCGCCCGAAGTCATTGAACAAATGATAGAACGCCGGCGAGAAGGTTTTGATATTGTGTATGCCAGACGTTTGAATTACAGGAAAGACAACCTGCTGAAAAAAGCCGGTTCTAAATTATTTTACAGGCTGATGAGTAAATTTTCACATGTGCAGATTCCGCGCAATGTCGGCGATTTTCGTTTAACGGACCAACGCGTTTTGCACGAACTGAACAAAATGCCGGAGCATGCCAGATACCTTAGAGGCATGGTTGCTTGGACAGGGTTTAAACATTGTTTTGTTGACTACGAGCGGCCGGACCGTGAACAAGGAAAATCCGGTTATAGCTTTGCTAAGCTCGCAGCGCTCGGTATGGACGGGATGTTTAATTTTTCGATGCTTCCGCTGAGGCTCGGTTTTATGTTGGGTGTGATTAGTATGCTTGCAGGCTTTGGTTTGCTTATTTATCAAATCGGAGATGTGGTTATTAATAAGGTGTATTACCATTTGTATAAGTGGCTTATTGTAGTTTTATTCATTTTCATGGGTTTTATGTTTATGTTGATGTGGATAATAGGCGAATATATCGGAAAAATATATGACGATGTTCGCAACCGTCCGCTGTATGTCATTGAAAAACGAGTAAACTTTGATACCGATGACTAACTTATTGATACTCAATTACGAATATCCGCCATTAGGAGGAGGTGCCGGAGTGGTTTCAAAATATCATGCCGAATATGCAGCAAAATCAGGCTTCGGAGTTACAGTTTTAACAACTTGGTTTGAAGGCGAATCTGAACTTTCCGAACAAGGAAGACTTAATATTATCAAGTTAAAATCCAAACGGCGATTAAAGCACAAATCTACACCTGACGAATGGCTCGCGTGGATAGGAATGTCAAAAAAATTTCTAAAAAATCACTTACAATCAAATCGTTACGACTACTGTATAGCTCATTTTGCTTTACCCGGCGGCGAGATTGCGCGATATATTCACAAAAAATTTGATATACCTTACGCAATTGTATCTCACGGACAGGACATCCCTTGGTTTTTTAAACAACAAATGTTTAAATATCACTTAGTTACATACCCGTGGATAAAAATAATCTGCAATAAAGCCGATAAACTTATATTGCTTACCCAAGCAATGAAAATAAATGCCGACAATTTTATGGGTAATCAAGATTATAAAAATTGTATCGTTCCGAATGGATTTGATTCACAATTATTTACACCAAACTACACGAAGCGTTCGTTGAAATTAAAAATTGTATTCATCGGTCGTTTGGTTGCACAAAAAGACCCGATGACTGTTCTGAAAGCTATTAAAGTTTTGAAAAACAATTTTGACGCAAACAATTTGGATGTCAGAATTTTAGGAGACGGTCCGATGCGAAAAGAAATGGAGTCATTTTGTCAATCGGAAAATTTGTATTCGTTTGTAAGTTTTATGGGTTGGGTGGATAAAAATGTTGTGCTCGAAACTTATCAAACATCTCATATACAAATAATTACATCAAAAGCAGAAGCAATGTCGGTTGCGGCTTTAGAGGCATTGGGTTCGGGCGTTTACGTCATGAGTACTCCTGTGAGCGGAAATACAGACCTTATTGAAGAAGGGGTAAACGGAGAACTATTCAATTTTTCAGACTATAACACCTTGTCAAACAAGATACTCAATTATTACCGGACTAAATTTAAAGATAAATACCATGTTCCCGAAGCAAAACTCACAGAATTTCGGAGCACTTACGATTGGCAAACTATTGTAAAATTGCTTATTACAGAATTAAAACTAACGGTTTGATTTTAAAAATTATAATGAGATGTTATCAATCAAACGCACGTCTCCGGCATAGGCAGCGACGCAAGCGGTGTGCGAAGTATTTAACAAAAAATCTGAAACAGGTCTAAGGGTTTTATTATCAACAATTTCGAAATATTCAAGTTTCAATAATTTTTGTTCCTCAAAAGCATTTGCGGCATATTGTAAAATTTGTTCAACGGGGGAACCGTGCAAAGCCAAACGTTGAGTTTCAAACAAAATTTGAGAAATAGCCACAGATGCAACTCTGTGTTGCGGACTCAATCTGACATTTCTCGAACTCATAGCCAAGCCGTCAGATTCTCTAATTGTTGGACAAGCTATAATATCAATATTCAAATGCTTTAAATAATTAGCATTAATATACTTAATGATAGACAGTTGCTGAAAATCTTTTTGTCCGAAATATGCTTTATCAGGTTGCACAATTTCAAATAATTTTGACACAACCTGCGCTACACCGTTGAAATGTCCGGGACGAAATGCACCCTCCATTGCAGTATCTAAACCGTTGAAATCGAAAACCCTCGAATCAGGTTCGGGATAAATTTCACTGTTTTCGGGAGCAAACACGACATGGCAACCTGAAGCTTCCAAAAGTTCCAAATCTTGTTGCAATGTACGAGGATATTTTGTCAAATCGTTTGGATTGTTAAATTGAGTCGGATTTACAAAAATACTGACCACAGACACCTCATTTTCCGATACGCATTGTTTAGTCAAACTGATATGACCTTGATGTAAAGCTCCCATAGTAGGCACAAAACCAATGCTTTGACTAAGACCTCCGGTATCTGCCAAATAATTTCGGAGATGTGATTTTGCTGTAAATAATTTCATTCTAAAAATTTTCTACAAATATAAAATTTCAATCAAAAAAAATCAAAAACAAAATAGCAAATAAAAAACAAAAGATATACGTCAAAAATTCGTATCTTTGCACTTGAATTTACATAAGATTACCCGGTAATTCCGAAACAACGGCAATAATCGAGATAATTATGTCCAAATACGTTCGTATGGAAAAGAAAAAAATCCTATTTATTTCTCAAGAAATTACGCCTTATGTTACTGAAAATGAGCAATCTTATGTAGGGCGATATTTACCGCAAGGCATACAAGAAGCCGGCAAAGAAGTGCGGGTATTTATGCCGCGTTTCGGAAGCATCAACGAACGCCGAAACCAATTGCACGAAGTTATCAGACTTTCCGGAATCAATGTAATTATTGATGACAACGACCACTCACTGATAATAAAAGTTGCCTCCATACAACAAGCCCGAATGCAAGTATATTTTATTGATAACGAAGATTTTTTCAAAAGGAAAGGGCATATTGCGGACGAAAAAGGTCAAATGTATCCAGACAACGACGAACGAATCATTTTTTTTGCAAGAGGCGTATTGGAAACCGTAAAAAAACTACGTTGGATTCCTGATTTAGTTCATTGTCACGGATGGATGACGGCTCTCGTTCCGTTTTTTCTGAAAAACAACTATAAAAACGACCCTGTTTTTTCAAATACAAAAGTTGTTTATACGGCGTATAATGATTTTTTTGAACAGAAATTCAACCCTAAATTTCCGCAAAAACTCAAGACTGAAGGCATAACCGACGCTGAGATTACACAGCTTGAAACCAATGATTATGAAGGACTTATGAAATTTGCTTTCGCTTATTCGGATGCTTACGGATGCGGACACACCGAGTTACACAAATCTGTTTCGGATTTAATTTCTAATGCAACCAAACCCGTACTTCAGTATCATGGAATCGAAACATATATTGAAGCACACTCCGAATTTTACGACAAAATTTTATCCGACAAATAAATATAAATTCACAATTATAGACTTTCAGCTCAGATGCGTGCAAAACAAATTCTTTTTTTGAGTGTAATACTCAGTTTTTTTTTCATATTTTCGTGCAACTATAATGACGAAGGTATCGGCGAAAATTTACTTCCGGACGAGGACATTTTAAAGCCTCTGCTTTCAGACACCATTACGGTTGAACTCTATACGGAACGTGTGGATACACTGGCTACCAGTCAAGTAACAAAAGTAATTGTCGGGCAAAGTAACGACCCTATTTTCGGATACACAGAAGCAAGTTTTGCTTTGCAATTTGATTTAACCTCAAATTTTACTTTTAAAGACGATATCGTTATCGAAGATATACACCTCAATATGTACCATGCAGTTGGAGACAGTGCTTATGGTGTTACCAACAGAGTGATGAACCTTGAAGTATATGAACTCTCCGAACAATTATTTTCCGACAGCACATATTATTCAAACCTACAAGCTGAAAGCCTGCATAACGGCAACCTTCTCGGTAGTTCCGCAGTATATCCGCTTGAACTCACCGACTCAATTCCTATGAGAATACCGCTTACAAACGAATTAGGAACACGCTTTATGCAAGCTCCCGAAGGATCATTTGATAACGATACTGTATTTCAAAAATTTTTCAAAGGTATTTATGTAAAAGCCTCAGGTTCGGACGCTTTGCTTAAACTGAGCATTGATACCGGCGCATATATCCTTATAAATTACCACAATACATCTGCACCTGACACAAAATTAGAATATCGTTTGTATTGTATGAACTCCAACAATACAAAACTAAACCTCTATAGCCATGATTATTCACAATCTTGGTTTGCAGAACAAATAAACTCCGGAGTTCAATCCAATTACGCCTACATTCAAGGCCTTGCAGGAACAAAAGTTAAAATTCGTTTCCCTTATCTAGAAACTCTAAAAACACTCGACAAATTAAACCTTTACCGCGCCGAACTGATCCTACCCGTAGCGGAAGAATCCTATTCTCTTTCATCAAAGTATCCTGAGGCTAAATCATTGATGCTCACAGGTGAAGATTCAGATGGCGGATTGGAATTTTTGCAAGAATATTTAACATCATCAGGCTCATATTCAGGCGAATATTTTAACGAGACCGACCTCAATTACAGTTTTAATCTGACAAAATACATACATTCTGTTTTATACGAAGAAAAAGAAAACAGACCACTCACACTCAGCATTATAGGAGGAAGCACCAATATGTATCGAACAGTATTACATACCGGAAAAAACGATATAAAGCGAGCAAAAATAGTATTAACATACACTGAATTAACTAAATAGTAAAAAAATATGTGCGGAATTGTAGGATACATCGGAAAAAAACAAGCATATCCAATCTTAATAAAAGGTCTAAAACGCTTAGAATACAGAGGTTATGATTCTACCGGAGTAGCTTTGATAAACGGAAGCACGCGCATTTTTAAGCGCAAAGGGAAAGTCTCCGATTTAGAAGATAACATTGCAAATGAAGATTTATCAGGCACTATCGGCATAGGACACACACGCTGGGCAACCCACGGCGAACCCAACGACGAGAACGCACATCCGCATGCTTCACACAACGGAAAATTTATTGTTATACACAACGGCATTATCGAAAATTACGACCGTCTGAAAGAACGACTTATCAATCGAGGCTATACATTCAAAAGCGAAACAGATACAGAAGTTCTGGCAAACCTCATTGAGTATATCTATTTGAAGGGCGGAAAAAATGTTGATGCAGAAATTGCCGTAAGATTAGCCCTCTCAAAAGTAATCGGAGCTTATGGCATAGTCGTTATTGCCACCGACGAGCCGGATAAATTGATTGCTGCCCGCAAAGGAAGCCCCTTGGTCATCGGTATCGGCGAAGACGAGTATCTGGTTGCATCCGATGCCACACCTATTATTGAACATACAAAAAGTGTTATCTATCTTAATAACGATAACGTAGCCATTATCAGACGTAACGAACTCACGCTCAAAACAATAAACAACGACGAGTTAGTTCCGGAAATTCAGCACCTGACTATGGATATAGGTGCTATTGAAAAACAAGGCTATGACCATTTCATGCTCAAAGAAATTTTTGAACAACCTCAATCCATTACGGACACTTTCAGAGGCAGAATTGCGCAAGATTTATCAGAAATTCGTTTGGGTGGGTTGTACGATGTTTTGCCAAAACTCGAACAAGCAACAAGAATCCTCATCGTTGCTTGCGGAACCTCATGGCATGCCGGCTTGGTGGGTGAATATTTGATTGAAGAATTTGCACGCATACCCGTAGAAGTTGAATACGGTTCGGAATTCCGATACAGAAATCCTATCATTTTTAAAGATGACATCGTTATCGCTATCAGTCAAAGCGGCGAAACCGCAGACACACTCGCAGCCATAGAACTTGCAAAAAATGCCGGCGCAACAGTAATAGGGATTTGCAATGTTGTTGGGTCGAGTATCCCGCGCGAAACCCATGCAGGCGTTTACACACATGCAGGACCGGAAATCGGAGTTGCCTCAACAAAAGCCTTCACGGCACAAGTTACCGTTCTGACCATGATGGCACTCATGCTTGGCAAACGTAAAGGCGTTTTGGACGACACAAGCTATAAAAAATTGATAAAAGAATTGGTTGCTGTTCCGGATAAAATACAAGGCATATTAGAACAAAATGAAAAATTTATCAGTATTGCCGAACTTTATAAAAATGTAACAAACAGCCTGTATCTCGGACGCGGTTTCTTGTTTCCGGTAGCACTTGAAGGTGCGCTAAAATTGAAAGAAATTTCATACATCCATGCCGAAGGATATCCCGCAGCAGAAATGAAACACGGACCTATCGCATTGATTGACAAAAATATGCCTGTCTTTGTATTAGCAACCAAAGACAAATCTTACGATAAAATTGTAACCAACATACAAGAAGTGAAAGCCCGCAACGGCATCGTCATAGCCATTGTAACCGAGGGAGACACCGTCATAAAAGGCATTGCCGACCATATTCTTGAAGTGCCGAAATCACACGAAGCCATTGCTCCTTTACTCACCGTTGTGCCTTTGCAATTACTTTCCTATCACATTGCTGTCATGCGCGGATGCAACGTGGACCAACCTCGAAATTTGGCAAAATCCGTTACCGTAGAATAAATTTCGGAACAAATCACACACGAAGCAAAGAGTTAAACTTTTGCTTCGTTTTTTTTATGTAATTTTGCCTTCTGCCAAAATCAGAAAATCATGCCCAAAGACGTAATCAGTGTTCAAGGTGCTCGTGTGCACAACCTCAAAAATATTGATGTCGAAATTCCGCGCAACAAACTCACTGTCATAACGGGACTGAGCGGAAGCGGAAAATCATCTCTCGCTTTCGATACCATTTATGCCGAGGGGCAACGCCGATATATCGAAACATTTTCGGCTTATGCCCGGCAATTCTTAGGAAATTTGGAGCGTCCGGATGTGGACAAAATCAGCGGTCTCAGCCCTGTTATCTCTATTGAACAAAAAACAACAAATAAAAACCCGCGTTCTACTGTCGGTACAGTTACCGAAATTTACGATTTTTTGCGCTTGCTTATGGCACGTGCCGGCACTGCCTACTCCTACGAAACCGGCGAAAAAATGGTAAGATATACCGATGAACAAATTTTGCAAATTATTCAAAATGAATATCTTGATAAAAAAATATACTTACTTGCACCTGTCGTAAAAAGCAGGAAAGGGCATTACAAAGAATTATTTGCAGGTTTAAGAAAAAAAGGGTTTTTACAAGTTCGCATCAATGGCGAAATACAAGAAATCACCCCAAATATGCAACTCGACCGTTACAAAACACACAATATTGAGGTCGTTATTGATAAATTAAAAGGAAATCCCGAAAATGTCGCACGTCTGAAAAAATCAGTCGAAACTGCCATGAAACACGGAAAAGGCGTGATGATGCTCGTAAATGCAGAAACGGAAAAACCACGATGGTTCAGTCGCTCGCTCATGTGCCCCACCACCGGCATCTCTTATGACGAACCGGCTCCGAATAATTTTTCGTTTAACTCGCCTCAAGGCGCATGCCCGCATTGCAGAGGCTTAGGAACGGTAAGCCTTCCGGACTTATCCAAAATTATGCCTGATAAAAAAATATCTATCGAAAAAGGCGGCATAAAACCCTTGGGAGCATACAAAAACAGTCTGATATTTTGGCAAATTGACAGTATTTTACGAACAAACGGCTTTTCACTTTCAACACCTTTGACCGATGTTTCTAAAAACGTTATAGATATTATTCTGAACGGAACCGAAGAACCTATCAAAATTAAAAATTCGCCGTTAGGTGTTTCTTCAAATTTAGAAATACCTTACGGCGGAATTATTGATTATTTAGCCCGATTTTCTGACGGAACAAGCAGTAAAGCGGCATCTTTTCAATATTACTATTTCAGTGAGCATCAATGTCCTGAATGTCAGGGAATGCGGCTGAAGAAAGAAGCCTTGTGGTTTAGGTTTGCCGAAAAAAACATATCGGAATTGTCCGACATGGATATATCGGAACTATTTGATTATCTGAAATCTACACAAGATACTCTAAATAACCGTCAGCAACGCATCGGAGCAGAAATACTGAAAGAGTTGCTTACACGTTTGGAATTTTTGCTTGATGTTGGTTTGGGGTACTTGAGTTTAAATCGTCCGAGCGGTTCGTTGTCCGGCGGCGAAAGCCAGCGTATTCGACTTGCCTCGCAAATAGGGTCGAAACTTGTAAACGTACTCTACATTTTAGACGAACCGAGCATTGGTTTGCATCAACGTGATAATCATAGACTTATACATTCTTTAGAGCAACTGCGCGATACCGGAAATTCGGTTATTGTTGTCGAACACGATAAAGACATTATGTTAGCCTCTGATTATCTGATAGATATTGGTCCGTTTGCCGGCAAACACGGCGGCGAAATTATGGCATACGGCACACCTGCCGAAGTCATAAAATCGAACACTTTAACAGCAGACTACCTTTCCGGAGTCAAAGAAATTCCAATCCCAACAGACAGACGCATCGGGAACGGACTTAAACTTATACTCGAAGGAGCAGGTGGTAACAATTTGAAAAATATAAGTATAGAATTTCCGCTCGGAATGTTTATCTGCGTAACCGGTGTATCCGGAAGCGGAAAATCAACTCTGATAAATGACACCTTATATCCGATTTTAAGCCAATATTTCTACAAATCGTTAAAGGAACCGTTGTCGTATAAAAAAATCAGCGGTATCGAACATATAGACAAGGTCATAGAAGTTGACCAATCCCCTATCGGACGCACACCGCGTTCAAATCCGGCAACTTACACCAAACTCTTTGACGAAATCCGCAATTTATTCGTACAACTCCCCGAGAGTAAAATACGCGGTTATGCCGCCGGACGATTCTCGTTCAACGTCAAAGGCGGACGCTGCGAAACCTGTGAAGGCGCAGGAGTTCGCACAATTGAAATGAACTTTTTGCCTGATGTTTATGTTCAATGCGAAGACTGTCAAGGCAAACGGTATAACCGAGAGACGCTCGAAGTACGTTTCAAAGGTAAATCCATCAACGATGTTCTTGAAATGACTATCGAAGAAGCCTATACATTTTTTGAAAATGTCCCAAAAATTCGAAAAACATTACACGCCCTTATGGACGTGGGTTTGGGGTATGTAACTTTAGGACAATCTTCCGTTACACTTTCCGGGGGCGAATCCCAACGTGTAAAATTAGCTGCAGAACTTGCCAAACGCGATACCGGAAAAACATTTTACATCTTAGACGAACCGACTACAGGGCTGCATTTTGAAGACATACGCATGTTGCTTGATGTTTTGAACCGACTTGTTGAAAAAGGAAATACTGTTCTGGTCATTGAACACAACTTGGATGTCATAAAAGTTGCAGATTACATTATAGATATCGGACCCGAAGGCGGAAAAGGAGGCGGAAAGGTACTCTGCACCGGAACACCGGAACAGATAATCAAATCGAAAAAAAGCCACACCGCAAAATTTTTAGAAGAAGAACTGTATCCGAAAACAAAAAAAAATAAACAAAAAAAATAAGTCAAAATATTTCTATAAAAAAACGAGGTGTAAAATTTGCAAAACAAATAAATAACACTATTTTTGCAGTCCGTTTTTTAACAAATAATTATTATGGCTGTAAAGATCAGATTAGCGCGACATGGTCGCAAACAAAGAGCATTTTATTACATCGTTGCAGCAGACAGCAGGGCGCCGCGAGACGGTAGGTACATTGAGCGAATCGGCTCATACAATCCCAATACCGATCCTGCCACAATCGATTTAGATTTTGACAAGGCGTTAGACTGGTTGCAAAAAGGAGCACAACCCACTGATACGGCACGTGCAATCCTGTCATACAAAGGTGTTTTATACAAAGGACATTTAGCAAACGGTGTTGCTAAAGGTGCATTGACACAAGAACAAGCCGATGCAAAATTTAGTGCATGGGTAGAAGCAAAAGAACAAAAGATTCAAAGCAAACGAAATCGTTTGGATATGGAATCTAAAAAATCTCACAAACAAGCTATTGAATCCGAGCAAGTTGCAAATCAAACACGTGCTCAAAAAATTGCCCAAAAACAAGCCGAACTTCGTGCTGCCGAGAAAAAAGCATCCGAAGCAGAAGCCGACACGACTGAAAATGCAGAATAGCCGAAGGCTATGCGAAGAATCGCCGACATAGAATTAGCAAAAGCCGGAAAAATAATCCGAACTCACGGATATAAAGGTGCGCTGATACTCAGCCCGGCAGAAGACTTCGACCTGCTCAAACAAGGAGAACCGATATTCATCATCTTGGATGGAATTTCGGTTCCCTTTTTTTTATCATACGATATAAAAAAACATAAAAACGACTTTCAGATTACCTTAGATAATTATGAGACGGAAACACAAGCCTCAAAATTTATCGGGAAAGAGGTCTTTATCGAAATCAAACATATTTTGACCGATAGCGAGTTTGACTACAACGACACAGAAGGATACGAAGTGTTTGATTTCGAAAATAATATCGGAACCGTAAAAGAATTTTTGCCGATACTTTCAAACCCGATACTTGTCGTAAAAACCTCTGAAAACAGCGAAGTACTCATCCCTTTGGATGCCCCTTTCCTCAAACAAATTGACGACAAAAACAGAAAACTTTTTTTTGAACTTCCCACCGGTTTACTGAATCTTGACGAAGCCGAAATTGCCGAGTAATCCATGTCAATACTCCGTTAGATTTTAGTATTTATAC
>DYOJ01000045.1 GCA_020720705.1 Acetofilamentum sp. | reverse complement strand
GTTTCTAAAAATCTGTTTAACAAAGATATAAACTCCGAATATATTGCACAAAACCGTGCTGAACAAGAAGAACTCAGACAAAAACATGCCGGCAAAAATCAACGCACATTGATTCCGTTCAAAACGGCACAAACAAAAGGTATCACCATTGATTGGAAAGCGCAACAGATTGTAGAGCCGAGCTTTACAGGCAAAAAAGTTTTTGAAAATTACCCGATTTCAGAAATTATTCCATACATAGATTGGACATTTTTCTTCCATGCGTGGCAACTCACAGGCAAATTTCCTGCAATTCTGGAACATCCCGAAAAAGGCATCGAAGCAAAAAAACTCTTTGCCGAAGCGAATGAAATGTTGGAAAAAATATCTACGGAAAATTGGTTGCAGGCAAAAGCCGTCATTGCATTTTACTCCGCAAATTCCGAAAATGAAACCGTCAGCTTATATTTTGAAAATAAGGAATTTACGTGTTTTGAGTTTTTGCGTAAACAAGAAGAAAATCCGCAAAACTTACATCCGAGCTTGGCGGATTACGTTGCGCCGAAATCTTCCGGAAAAACCGATTATTTGGGCATGTTTGCCGTAACTGCCGGACTTGGAATTGAACAAAAATTGGAAGAATTTTACGCCGACAACGACGATTATTCCGCCATTATGCTCAAAACCCTCGCCGACCGCCTTGCCGAAGCCTTCGCCGAGCGTATGCACGAGCGTGTGCGCCGCGAATTTTGGGCGTATGCCAAAGATGAATCTCTGGAATTGAACGACATGCACCACGAAAAATACACCGGCATCCGTCCGGCAATAGGCTACCCTGCGTGCCCTGAACATTCGGAAAAACGTAAATTGTTTGACATTCTAAACGCAGAATCCATCGGCATGATACTCACGGAAAGCTACGCCATGCACCCGGCGGCAAGCGTGAGCGGTTTGTATTTTGCGTATCCGGAGGCGGATTATTTCAATGTCGGAAAACTCGGCAAAGACCAAATTGAAGACTACGCTCGGCGCAAAAATCTTTCGGTCGAAGAAGTTGAAACGCTGCTGAATGTGAATTTGGGGTATTGATAGGAGACGTTAGAGTTTAGATATTTTACTGAAATGTGTTAATTTGAAAATTTGAAAATGATATAATTTATTGATTATAAATAATTTAACACAGTTCAAAAGTAAAAAAATCAGCCATTGTGATTATATTAAAATACTATATTATCTCTACTTTTTAAAATATTTTCATAAAAAATCGAAATCAAAAAAGTCTAAAAGTTAGATACATTTAACCGAAAAGAATTATTACCGGTTTTTTATAAAGTATAGATTTTCAATTCTTGATTTATATTTTTTAGTGATAAGTTATTATATTCACAATGAAAATCCCCCGAAAAATCGGAGGCTTTTTTTATTCGCTTAATTCTAAACCGTCCGGGGTCATTCGCCAAAACCGACCGGGATTATTTCCGTGCCAATCAGAATTTTTGAAACGGATAAATCCATCAAAATGAGCTATTTGTTTATCCAAATATATCGAAAAATTATTCGGAATATCAATGTAAACGCTTATCATTTGTCCGGAATATGCAGAATTATCCGGCAACCTAAAATAATTATCAATCCAAATCGAATCTCCGGAAAGTTTATTATTGTAAACGATTGATTTTATGTTATTAAAGGCTGATTCCGGTGAGTTTCCCCGCGCATAACGTTCAATACGAATATGGGAGATACTGTCTGAAGACATGCGAACATACAGATTAGGTTTACCAAAAATTGCAAATTTGTCATCCGTTTTTTTAATCACAAAGTTATCCATATTTTTTGTATTCGGACTATTCAACTCTATACCTAAATCGTTTAATGACAAATAAATAGTACTGTCTCGCAACAAAATAGATTCGTTTGTAAGTGAATTTTGTTCGTATTCTAAATTTTTAGCGATACCTAAGCCGGAAACAATTATAAAAGCAAGTCCTGCAAGCCAAAGCAGGGTACCTGAAATACCAAAAATTTTATGATTGGTTTTAAATTTGAAAATCAGTCGAAAACCGGCTAAGAGAATTCCCACAACAGGGATTCCGACAATGAGAACTATGCCGAGTTTAAACAAAAAAGGTGAAGTTGAAAATGGTATAAGTTGTTGAATATCCGAAAAATAAACCATTCCGTCCGGCATAAATATCCTGTTATCCGTAAAGAAAAATAGGGATAAAACCGATAATACGATAAAAGTCGTCAATACTATTGCTACACCAATAATTCCGGAAAAAATATTTAATATCCTTGCAAGCGAATCGGAAACATTTGCACTTATATTTTGAGCCTTCTGTTTAAAAAGCGAATATTCATCTGAATTTTTAAAATCACCAAACCGCGCTTTTATTTGCTCAAACTCTTGTTTAACAGATTCTTGAATATTGTCAATATTCATTCGTTCTCCGCGCATTGACAATTTTTCGGCTCTCGAGCGAGCATAAGGAGTTGTCAGCAATAAAATTAAATAAATGACAATGCCGGAACCCGCAAAAAAGAGGCTCGTTAAAATAAAAGCCAGCCGTATCCATACAGGTTTTACACCCAAAAAATGAGCAATTCCCGATGCTACCCCACCAATGTATCTGTCCTCATTATCTCGAAAAAATCGTTTGTTGGATTTAGATTCTTCCTCGTTTTGTACGAAATCATGTTCTTGGTTTTCAGGAATCGCCTCGTCCTTAATTTGGTCAGCCGCCCCCATTACTCGGATAACTTCGTTTACATTAGAAATGGTAATTGCAGACTTCGCTTCATCAAGCATTGATTTAAAGTGTTCAGCAACACCTTGTTCAATATCTTGCAAAATTTCAGAACCATCATTGTCATTTGAAAATTTAGACTGTAGTGAATTGAGCCATGTTTCGAGTATTGAGTATGCATCTTCTTCGATATTAAATACATAGCCGCCAATGTGAATTGATATTGTGCGTTTCATTTTTTTTATATTACACGTTTCCGAATTGTTTAATTTTTTCGACAGAAAGCGTCAAATCTTCCCATGACTTTTCCAGCTCGCTTAAAACCGTCTTTCCGTCTTCTGTGATAATGTAGTATTTTCGTGGCGGACCTTGCACCGATTCCTCCCAACGGTAATTAAGTAAGCCGGCATTTTTTTGCCGACTGAGCAAGGGGTAAAGCGTACCTTCAACAACTATCAAACTCGCATCTTTCAGTGTTCTGATAATGTCAGATGCGTACGCATCGCCCTTTGAAAGAATACTCAAAATGCAAAACTCCAAGACGCCTTTTCGCATTTGAGCTTTTGCGTTGTCCGTACTCATCAGCGTTTGTTTTGATTATTTGACTGTTGCGATTTAGACTGCGCCGGCAGTGCAATCCACAATGCTAAATAAATGAGAATGCCGGGTCCGAAAAACAAAGCCAAAGCAATGAACAAGACACGTAAAATTATAGGGTCAATATTCAAATAATCGGCAAAACCGGATGCAACACCACCGATAACTCGCTTTTCGGTATTTCGAAAAATTTTTCCGGTTGATGTCGGGGTATATGTTCCGGGATAAAATTTAATGTTTTCATTTTTACCTATCAGGCGAATCGCTTCTTCAACATCTTTACGCTCAAGCACTTTTTCAGGATAATCCATATCGGTATCAAATATCGCAGCCATTTGAGTTTCCACATCTTTATGGAAATCAGGGTCTTTATACTTTTTGTGAATAAAACGGTCATATTCAGTCATTAAGCGATATGCCGAATCTGTGAGTTTGTAATTTTTTCCTGATAAAAAAATTGAAATAACTTTTTCCATGATTTCTTTGAATTATTTATACGATACAAAGATATATGTTTTATTTTGTATTATGCAATACAAAGTAGTGGATTTTTACGAATAGTCGTTATTGGTAGATATAACTGAGAAAAATGATGACGAAATTCATTAGAAAATCGTTATAACTAAAAAAATGACAGTATTGCAGAGGAAGAAGTTCGATATGAGATATACTGTTCTCAGTTTATTGTTGGGAGTCAATATTGCTTTAAACATCTGATTTTAAGTCATTTTTTGATGTTCGGTTTTCACGGAATATTCAAGATGGAAGTATATTAATCAAATCGTTATCAGCATATTATAAAAGCAACTGTTGTATGTTTCTTAAAATTCGTAGCTACGTGTTTAAAACTAATAACTCATCCAGAAATTCGCGTGAATTTGACAAGCGCGGAACTTTATTTTGTCCGCCGGCTTTACCGCGCTTTTTCATCCAATCAAAAAACAAGTTTGTTCGAGCGATGTGTATTTTTGGCATTTGCATTGTCATATTTTTATGACGTTTGGAAGCATAGTCAGTATTTACTACTTTCAATTTTTGGTCGAATAATGATGTGAACATTTGTAAATCTGCAGGAGGAGTTGAAAACTCTACAATCCATTCATGCCCTCCGGATGAACTCTCGGACATAAAAATCGGCGCTCCCGAATACTCCGAGACTACCGCCCCGGTTTGCTCACAAGCGAACATCAATGCGCGCTCTGCGTTATCAATGATTAGTTCTTCGCCAAAGGCATTAATAAAATGCTTTGTACGACCGGTTATTATAAATTTATAGGGAGTAAGCGATGTAAACTTTACGGTATCTCCAATCAAATAACGCCACAAGCCACCGTTGGTGGTCATCACTACGGCGTAGTTTTTTCCAAGTTCAACGGCTTCAAGTGGTATTGTCGGGCGAGTTGGTTTATCAAAATCCGCCATTGGAATAAACTCATAAAATATCCCGTAATCAAGCATCAGAAGCATTGAAGGGTCATTTAAATCGTCTTGTATTCCCAAAAACCCTTCGGAAGCGTTATAGGTTTCCATATATAGCAGACCGGGAGAAGACATAAGTGCATCATATTCACTACGATACGGAGCGAAACTGACACCGCCGTGCACGAAAATTTCTAAATTCGGCCATACCTCTCGAAGATTATTTGTTCCGCTGATTTCGAGTACTCGCTTAAGCAAAAGCAAAGTCCAAGAAGGCACACCGGCGATATTGGTAACATTTACTTTTGACGATTTTTCCGCCATTTTTTCTATTTTCTCTTCCCATTCCGGCAATAGTGCGGTTGCCTTGTCCGGTGTTCGCAAAATATTTGCCCAAAACGGGAGATTTTGAATGATAACAGCAGACAAATCGCCGTAATACACGTCGTTATTGAAACTGTTTATTTGTTGACTGCCGCCAACCGCCAAGGAGCGACCGAGTAACATGTTATTGTCCGGCTTAACGGCAGTATAAAGTGCAATAATATCACGACCGCCTCTAAAATGACATTCCTCAAGAGATTCTTTACTAATCGGAATAAATTTACTTGCGGCATTAGTCGTTCCGGAGGATTTTGCAAACCATTTAATTTCCGAGTTCCACAAGATATTTTGCTCTCCGTTAATAATTCGATTAATGTATGGCTGAAGTTGCTCATAAGTTCTTACCGGAATCCGTTTACAAAATTTCTCATAATCGGAATATGATTTCACAACGGACAACTTATGTTCTGCTCCAAAAACGGTTTCGTTGCCGGCATTTACCAAATCGGTAAAAACTTGTGCCTGCACTTCAATCGGATTAAGTCTGAAGTAATCAATCTGTTGCAATCGTTTTGCAGTAATTTTAGAAACAAGTTTGCGAAATATTTCCATTTTTTTTGTAAATTATGGTGTTATTTTGTAACATTGTCTCGCTTTTGTATATCGAAACCAAACACCTTCTAAATTTTATTGCAAAATTATTAAATAAAATTCGATAAAAATAGGTTTGTGCATGGTTTTTGATAACGAAGTAATGACTGTATTACATTGCAAAAATAAAAACTGAATGTGATGAGTGAGCGAATAATCAGAATACCGGAAACGGAAGATTCTCCGGAAATAATATTAGACGGAGATAATTATGTATTAAAAATAAGCGGACCGTCATTCCCTGAGGATGCTTTCGGAATGTTTCAGCCTATAATGCGCTGGATAGATGTGATAAAGGAAACCGCAATGAAACTCACTTGTGAGTTTGACTTCTCTATTTTAAGTTCAGCCTCAAATAAGCTGTTGTTCGAAGTTTTATTAAAATTAGAGGATATGTATCAAAATGGCAAAGATGTTGCCATATTTTGGTATCACGATGATTATGACGAAGATATGCAAGAAGAAGGTGAAAGTTTTGCCCAAGCCGTGCATGTGCCGTTCAAATTTATTGCTAAGTAATTTTTACGCCATTTATTGAAGACCGTCATACAATAATGCCGGTCTTTTGGTGTTTGTATAATTAGAATGATAATAAAAAGTATATACTTGTTTATTTTTGTCGCTTGTTTTACAAATATACAAGCACAATTTATTTTCGGAACGGAAGCCGGATTGTTGCGCAATGAACTCATAGGATTCGGAAAACCGGCTAACCCGCAACCCAGAACTTCAATCCTTGCCGGTTTTTTTACGGATTATTACATCTCCGAACAGACTTCGGTCTTTACCGAATATCGCTACGAAAGGCGGGGCTTTATTTTCGACGATACTATCCCGTATTTGAACGAGAGCAAAATTCATGTTGAAGAATACAACGACTGTATTTCTGTTCCGGTTCACCTGAAATTCAGAGCCGGAGACGACATCTATAATTCATTCTTATTGTTTGGTGCCGAATTTTCCGTCCCTTTTTGGACGCATCAGGTCTTAAATGTTACGATTCAAGACTTGGCTGTGGACGGCGAGCGATACACAAGTTTTAAGCACAACCGGTTTGATTACGGATTAACAACCGGATTTGGCTTACAGCTCAACAGTTTTTACACAAAATTTGGAATTTATTACGGTCTCGGAAATTTTTATCAGGGAAGAAATATCATGGAAATACGCAATGCTTACGGCTATATCACTGTCGGAGCGGCGTTCAATTACGACCCGCCGCAACTATACCGAAAAAGCTCTCCGATAAAAAACTTAAAATATCGGCTTAAAAAAGCTTTCAGATAAATCAAGTCTATGATACTGTTTACGGTTTACGGTTGTGAGTTTACATGCCGGATAACCGGTTAAATAATTAATTTCAGATAACTGTTCGGTTTATTTGTTTAATCGTTTAATTTACAATGATTTTCAACAGAATTTCCACCAAATTTCCTAATGACTATTGACCAATCTCAATCTGTTACCGATTATTGTAAAAACTGTTTTTTTTGGGTTTTAAGTTGATTTTTTTTAATACAACCTTTATAGTTGAAAAACAACACTTTAGATTAAGTTCTTGCGAATAAATCTATTTTTAATCCAGTTTCAATACTGCCATAAACGCATTTTGGGGAACTTCAACGTTACCGACTTGTTTCATGCGTTTCTTACCTTTCTTTTGTTTTTCCAATAATTTTCTTTTTCGTGTAATATCACCGCCGTAACATTTTGCCGTAACATCTTTACGTACAGCCTTGATTGTCGAACGAGCAATGACTTTTGCCCCAATAGCTGCTTGCACTGCAATATCGAATTGCTGACGCGGGATTAGTTCCTGCAATTTATCTACCATTTTTCTGCCAAGCGTATAAGCATTGTCAAAGTGAATCAGCGTGGAGAGGGCATCCACACTTTCTCCGTTTAACAGAATATCCAATTTAATCAGATTTGCTTTACGAAAACCTATTTGATGGTAATCAAATGAAGCATACCCTTTTGAGATACTTTTTAATTTATCATAAAAATCGAAAACAATTTCGGCAAGCGGCATGGTGTAAGTGAGTTCAACTCGATTTGCTGCAAGATAATGCTCTTTTAAAAGTTCACCGCGTTTGGTCAGACAAAGTTTCATGATTGCGCCGTAAAAATCCGTATTTGTGATAACTTGAGCTTCAATATAGGGTTCTTCTATGTAATCAATCTCCCTCGCATCGGGCAAGCCGGACGGGTTGTGAACTTCGTGGACGTTTGTTTTTTTATCATAAACTTTGTATGAAACGTTGGGTACGGTTGTGATAACATTCATATCAAATTCACGGTCGAGGCGTTCCTGAACAATTTCCATGTGCAACAAACCGAGAAAACCGCAACGAAAACCGAATCCTAAGGCAGCAGATGATTCCGGTTCAAAAGTGAGTGAGGCATCGTTGAGTTGCAATTTTTCGAGAGAAGCCCTTAACTCTTCATAATCAGTTGCTTCAATCGGGTACACGCCGGCAAAAACCATAGGCTTAACTTCTTCAAAACCGGAAATAGCAGCCTTGCAAGGACGGTCGAAATGTGTTATGGTATCTCCTACTTTTACTTCTTTTGAGGTTTTGATGCCTGATATAATGTAACCTACCGCTCCGGTGCTAAGCTCTTTTGCGGGGTCGGGTTTTAGTCGTAGTACGCCTATCTCATCGGCTTCGTAGTCTTTATCTGTATTGAAAAATTTTACATGGTCGCCTGTGCGAATCGTCCCGTTAATAATTTTGATATATGCAATAATTCCGCGATACGAATTGAATACAGAATCAAAAATCATCGCTTGCAAGGGTGCATTAGGGTCGCCTTCGGGGGGCGGGACATCTTTGACAATACGTCTTAATATTTCATCAACTCCCATACCGGTTTTGCCGCTTGCTTCAATAATATCTTCCGTTTTTCCGCCGAGTAGTTCAATAATTTGGTCTTTTACAATTTCGGGCATTGCGGCATCCATGTCCATTTTATTGAGAATCGGAATAATTTCCAAATTATGCTCAATAGCCATGTAAAGATTGGAAATCGTTTGAGCTTGAATCCCTTGTGTGGCATCTACAACTAACAATGCTCCTTCGCAGGCAGCGATGGAACGGGACACTTCGTAGGAAAAATCCACGTGTCCGGGAGTGTCAATTAAATTTAGCACATACTCTTGACCTTCAAACGTATAGTCCATACGTATGGCATGGCTTTTAATGGTTATCCCGCGTTCGCGTTCCAAATCCATATCATCGAGCACTTGAGCTTGCAAATCTTTGCCGTCAACGGCGCCTGTGGTTTGCAACAAACGGTCTGCAAGCGTGCTTTTACCGTGGTCAATATGTGCGATGATGCAAAAATTCCGAATATTTTTCAAATTATTTTCCTCCTGATTATGTTTTTTGACACAACCTGCAAAGTTAATAAAGAAACCTTATTTTACTATTTCTTTTATGATAATTTTGAATAATAACGAATATCAGTCTAAAATACAGGTATTTTTTCGATTCGCTTGATATGTCTTCCGCCCTCAAACTGCGTAAACAAAAATGTATCCACAATATCCAAAGCCTCATCTTTAGTTACAAAACGAGCAGGGATAGCGCAAACATTGGCATCGTTATGTAAGCGTGCAAGTTGTGCGATTTCGGGATTCCAGCACAAGGCGGAGCGTATGCCCTGATGTTTGTTTGCAGTCATGTTTATCCCGTTACCGCTTCCGCATAAACTTATACCGAGTTGAAAATCACCTGATTCTACGGCACTTGCCATCGGATGTGCAAAGTCCGGATAATCGGCACTCTCGGTTGAATCCGTGCCAAAATCTTTGATTTCAAATTCATGTTTCAGTCGCTCAATCAGATACATTTTTATTTGATAACCGGCATGGTCGCCGGCAAAAGCTATTTTCTTTTTCATTTGATATTCCTTTTAATTTTTTATTGATATTTTTACAAAAATAATATCTTTGCAGAAACTTCCAAATTTTGTTATCATGATAGATTATAGTGTTAGTAACGAACCGATTTTTAGAAAAAACTATTCTGATGAGATTGAAAATCTGATTAACTCATACAGAAAAAAAATAGCATCTCCTTATTTTATGAACTACGGAAAACTTCAAAGTCTGATAAAAAAATATCCGGAAGTACCTGAATTTTCAAATTTTTTATACGCCGCATATTTCAGGAACGAAAAACATGAACTTGCAAGAACCGTTTTAAACAACACACTAAAACAACACCCCGATTATTTGTTTGCAAGAGTAAACTTGGCTTACAACTTTTTGTTTGAGAACAAGCTGAACGAAGCTAAAGCAATATTCAAATACCAAGATGACCTTCACAATTTATATCCCGAATGGCAAATATTTCAGGAATCAGAAATTGAAACTTTTCACTTTTTTTGGTTTCAATGCTATGCAATAGAAAAAAATATAGAAAAGGCTCAGCAACATTTTGATATTTTGGAAAAATATGTGAACAATGAAAGCCTACTAAACGAACTCCGTGATATTCTTGATACTCTGAAAATAATTTATTATGAAGTGAATAAAAATGCAGTTGATGGTGCAGACTTTGATAAAACCATTCAAACCACCAAAGAGCCTATTTTTGAACACGCTCAAATAAAGGAATTACTTTACAACAATTACGGAAAATTTGAGACGGATTTGGTTGAGCAGATTCTCTCTCTCCCACCCGATTCATTAGCCAAAGATTTGGAAACCGCCCTTTATGACTGCATCTTTCGATACGAATATTATTTAATGCAAGCTGAGAACGAAGAAGATTTCCCATCAAATCTTGCAACAGTAACTTTGGCGTTTATGGCTGAAACAAAGCAGACAAGCGCATTGCCGATAATTATTAAAATGTTTGAACAAGGAATTGATTTTATTGATTTTTGGTTTGAAGATTTCATTTTTGATGATGTTGCATTATTAACTTACGAACTTGTAACTCCGGAAACAATAACGGCATTAATTGAATTTATTAAAACACCGGAAAGAAATACACACATAAAAAGTCTTGCCACAGAAGTTTTAAGTATTTATGCACAAAAAAAACCGGAACACCAGCAAAAAGTCGTATCCATACTGTCAGATTTATTGGACTTTTATTTGGAAAACAGAAATGTCGAACTGATTTTTGATGCCGTATATTTAGCTCATTTAGTAAGAATTATATCAGAATTGAACCTTGAATCATTATTACCCAAAGCCAAACTGTTGTTTGAGAAAAAAATGGTTTCGGAGCAAATTTCGGGCAATGAAAACGATTATTTTGAAAAATTTGGTCAGTTTGAATCATACTATAAAAATTTGGATTTTACAGGTGTTTCGGATTTTCTTGTAGATTACCATAACGACTTAAATGACATTTATTTTGACGAAGAAGATGAAGATGAAAACTTTGAAGAAGATGCAGATGAACATGACAATTTTCAAGACAAGTACATTAACAAGGTTGCAGATATAATTTTGAAGGACAACGAAAGTGAAACCTATCAAAACGTGGGGCGTAATGATATGTGTCCGTGCGGAAGCGGTAAAAAATTCAAAAAATGTTGTATGAAATAGCAAAACCATCCTAAAAGAATCGTTTTACCATACAAACGTGCCGATATTCGTTAGTTTTTGGATTTGTATTCCATTTCGTAGTGTTCCATTTCGGCTTCAACAAACAACTCTCCCACCCTTTTGAAACCATGAAAATCGTAGTAATCAGCGATGTATGCCTGTGAGTGCATGTAAATACGTTGTTTAGAAGGTAACACCTCCTCCATAACGTATCGCAGCAGAAGCGACCCGATTGCCTTACCTCGAAAGGCTTTCAGAACAGCAAGACGCTCAAGTTTTATACCTTTTGAGGTTTCGCGCCAACGCATAGTCGCCGCAGGTTTATTGTTTACAAAAACAATGTAATGCGTTGAATCAGAATCAAATCCATCGTATTCGATATTTTTATCAACCCCTTGCTCTTCCACAAAAACTGTATTCCTGATTTTATAAGATTCTTGTAAAAGCTCAAAATTATCCGAAGAAAAACCTTCAATTTGTATCAGCATAATATTATTTGGATTTAAGAAGTTTGATGAGAGTCATTAGACTATAAATTATTCTAAACAGTCTCTGTAATAAAACGTGTAAATGTTTGATATTAAGTTGCCTATTTTCATTTCTTCAATCGAAATTTTTGTCATTTAGTAGTCATTCAATAGTCAAATAGTAGTCATTCATTGTTTGTTTAGTTTCAACCGAATTTCTACTGTGTTTCTGCCGAATTTCTTAAAACATTCAAGTTAAAATACCTATATAACATTAAGTATTAGAATGTGTTATGAGTTTTCTAACAAAGACTGTTTAAGAATCATTTTGGTTGTATGTTTAATCGTTTATTCGTTTAA
>DYOJ01000590.1:1287-2085 GCA_020720705.1 Acetofilamentum sp. | reverse complement strand
AGGGTTTTAAAAACCCTGAGGGTATAAACACCGAACCAGACCCTGAGGGTTTTAAAAACCCTGAGGGTATAAACACCGAACCAGACCCTGAGGGTTTTCAAAACCCTCAGGGTCTTAACAACATAATATTTATGCCAAACATACGCGAACCTGTTGAACCCGACACCTATTATCACATTTATAGCCATGCTGTCGGTAATGAAAACCTGTTTCGAGAGGACGAAAATTACAGGTATTTCCTGAAAAAATATGCCGAATATCTGAACCCCATATCCGAAACGTTTGCGTATTGCTTAATGCCCAACCATTTTCATTTTCTGATAAGGATAAAATCCAAAGAAGAACTTATTCAGTTATATTCGGAAAAATATCCGAGGTTCAAAGACCCTCGGGGTTTTCAAAACACTGAGGGTCTTAACAAACTCATCCGGCAAAACAGTTTACACATCGGCAATTTTTTCAACGCTTATTCAAAAGCATACAACAAAAAATATAACCGAAAAGGTCCGCTTTTTGTGCCCGACTTTTTTCGAAAACCCGTTTACAGTGCCGACTATCTGCAAAAGTTGGTGCATTATATTCATTTCAATCCGGTGCATCATGGCTTTGTGAGCGATTTGCGCGATTGGAAATATTCGTCGTTCGAAAGTTTTTTCAGCCCGAAGGCAACAAGCATCTGCCGTGAAACAGTAATCGAATGGTTTGACGATTTAGCGAATTTTTTATATTTTCACCGCAGAAATATTGAAGGGTTTGAGCCGGAGTTTGATTAACGTTGAGACACACCCTCAGGGTTTC
>DYOJ01000590.1:0-1187 GCA_020720705.1 Acetofilamentum sp. | reverse complement strand
CAAAACTCTGAGGGTGTAGATAAAACGCAAAAAAGACCCTCAGGGTTTCCAAAACTCTGAGGGTGTAGATAAAACGCAAAAAAGACCCTCAGGGTTTCCAAAACCCTGAGGGTGTAGATAAAACGCAAAAAAGACCCTCAGGGTTTCCAAAACCCTGAGGGTCTGATAAAACGAAGACAAAGATTTTGACAAAATTTATGCGCGACGGGATATTAAGTTTGTAAGCAAAAGACCTGACAGATTTTCAAAATCTGTCAGGTCTTTTGATATGGGCGTGTTCTTCCGTTACAAGTGAAGTGCGTCAGGATTTTGAAACGTATTCCAAAATCGAATAATTTCAATGGTTTGGGTTTCGGGCGAAACTCTGTAAAACAGTCGCATTTGTTTTACAACAAGCACCGTCCGTATTGATTTATAGTTTGTTGCAGGAAAAATCAGAGGTGTTTCTTGGAGTATTTTTAGTGTAAACTCCGTTTCGGAAATAAAGTTTTCCGCTTGTTTTTCAGACCATTCGGCAAGCAAATAATCAATATTTTGCCAATAGTCGCTCAGCGCAGGTTCCGTCCAAATAATGCTATACATGTCGGTTGAATAGGTTCGGATAGCGTTTACGAGTTTCAGCCTGCACGTTGTCGTTCGTTGTGTAATTACCTGCAGCAAGTGCTTTTAAACCTTCATCAATTGCAGTTTTTTCGGCATCAGAAAGCTCTTCGGGTTCAATTTTTACATAATTTAATGTGCGCAAATAATTTAACAAAGCCGACGCTTCGTGCACATTTTTATTTATATCAATTGTTACTGTCATGTGTCTTAAATTTGGAATACCCTCTCCCTCCGGTTTATGAAAACACGAGAAGAACCGTGCTATTTTAAGCACAATAATACTGAAAACTTAGGACAAATCAAAAAAGAATGTGATTTTTTGTAACTATTCAGCCGCTATAAACAACTGATTGATAATAACATATAAATATTATTTTATTATATCATCAGTATAAAATTTGATAATTTATTTATAACAAATTGATTAACAATAAATTAAAATTTAGTTAAAATATGTTAAAGTTTTATTGATTTTTATACCGTGTTGATAATCAATTGTTTAAAAAATAAAGAGTGGCTGAATAGTTACGATTTTTTTAGCAAAAAAACAATGCGTTTATTTAAAAACCGAACTTTCTTTTTTT
>DYOJ01000589.1 GCA_020720705.1 Acetofilamentum sp. | reverse complement strand
TTAAAAACTTCTTTTATATCATTAAAATCTATCCCGTGTTTTTCTTGGTTTGATTTGTTTTTATTTTCGTCCCATTCAAATTCCATTAGTGTAATTTTGGTTTCTATGTTATTCCGATAGGTGTGTCCTGCGTCAGCCACAGGTACAAATTTAGATAAGTTCTTTGAAATATCAAAATTTTGGCTGACAAAACTTTAATCAACATGGTAGCAATCACGCAAGTGATTGATTGTTCCTCCCCTGATTAACCGGCCGTTTGTAAAGCCGCGCGATAGCGTAATGTGTTGTTGTGCATACATTTTTGTTCAAATTGCTTTGCAAAGATAGTTAAAAACTATCGAAATTGGAGCGATAGAATTACAAACTCTGCCGAGTGGGGGCGCCATTTTATTAGACAAAAACAAAGAGTCAGCTATTTGCGTTCGTACTATTACTTCGGCAGTATTATCTTTGTTCCTACATCCAAATATTGAAACCATCGCTATAACTATGAATAATGCTTTATGTGTCATTGCTCTTATGTTTTTGTTTCGTTACTATGTTGCAAAGCTATAAAAAGCATTTATACTATAATAATTGTTATGACTTCATTTTCGCAAGGCTGAAGTTTTTTTGCCGAAAATACGAACGGCGGAACTTGAGCTGCGGAACATTCTCCGCTGACACCGGCAAACAGGAAGTTTTCGGATTTGGTTACAAAGTTCTAAAAACAATCTGTTGCAATGTTAGAAATATTATAGCATTAAGTTCTGCAAACTGTTGATACTTTTCGTATTTTTGTTGCAGAATCGTTACTCTGTTTTTGTTTTTCACAAACAATGAAATCACCTGCAAATCATTATTCGGTTTCATGATACCGTCAGCTAAACATATTGAATTTAAGTATTTTCCAATAGCATTGATTATTGTGTATGTGCCTTTTCACATTTTAGAAGAGGCAGTATTTAACTTTCCTTTATGGATGTTTACACACTATAATTTGCCCAAATCATTAAGCTATCCGCATTGGTTGATAAATAATTTGTTTTTTTTTATCGGGCTTCTGTCAGGTCTGTTTGTCTTTTTAAAACACAAAACAAAATATTTGGCTTTTGGTATTGGGATTGTCATTTGGGGATTCATGAATAGTATAGAGCACATTGTATTTAGTATTTCAGATTATCAAGTTTCACCGGGGTTATATACTTCAATCTTTTTTGTGCTCATTGCAACAAGCGGATTTATAAATCTCCACCAAAATAAGCTTTTAAGTAAAATATTGATATTAAAATCCATCGGCATCGCTGTATGTTATTGGATAATACCGCTCCTTTTTATCGTGTCAATCGGTTCTGTGCTGGTTAGGATTTTTCCCTGAACAACTGAATCTTCAATATTGCGGAAATCATATACAGTGCTTGTAAGAAAACGTTTAAATATTTGATTTTATGTAGATTATAGCTGTTTTTTTAATTGAATGTTTTGTCATTCATTGGTCATTCAATAGTCATTCAGTTGTTTTTTAATAGTTTCAATTGAATTTCGATTGTATTCAACAGAATTTCTAAAACATTCGGTACGAAATTTCGCTGTATCATATAGGATTTCAACAAGTTATGGGTTTTCTTACAATGACAGTTTATGAGTCCACTCCGAAAAGTCGAAAAAATCTCGAAATATAACGAATTTATATTTTGTAACTGATTGGAATTAAGTAATTTGAGGCTAATACCTAACGGAGTATTGTAAAAACGTGAGTTCGAAATAAGATAAACAGTAATTATTTGGCAAAGAGAATATTACAAATTTGTAAACTGTTGGTTATTCGGTGATTTGTTTAATTGTTTAAAAAAAGTCTGAAAACCGGACTATTTAGTTAAACTTTAAACAAATAAACGATTAAACATATAACCAAAATGATTCTTAAATACTGAAAATAAACTAATTATAATATAATCTTATATCGAACTCAGGTTAATAGTTTATACGAATTCGTTTTAGTATTCGTATTTTATCCACCGGATTTTTAATGTTTCACGAACTTTCAGTTCTGACGGGTTGTTTTGAGGTTCGTAAAATTTGCGCCCCGAAATATCTTCGGGCATAAATT
>DYOJ01000588.1 GCA_020720705.1 Acetofilamentum sp. | reverse complement strand
AAGGAAAATGAAGTTCGTTTTTTGAAGCATTGAAATCTAACTAAACTACAAAATTACAAAAAATATAGCTGAAAATTTACTTCTTTATTGAAATAAATTGAAAATAATTATTCAAAACTTCTAAAATATTTTCGCATATTAAAATCTGTAAATCAAGTTAATACATACATTGAAAAAAAGTGAATAGTTCTACTTTTAATACTTCGTTAGATTATAGAATTTAGATGTTAGACATTAGACTCAAATCGCTTAATTTCAATCAGTTACTATCACGCTCTAATTTGAGAAATTTTCTTTTCTAATTTACAATAAATCAATATCTTACATAAAATATTAACGGGCTATTGTTATATCGAACTCACGTTTAAACAGAATATATGCCTATCTTTTTACCACAGATTTGCGTTTCCACCTGCCGAACGCATAATAAACTGCAGAAAATATCATTCCTAACGCCCACGCTGCAGGAATAGACATCCATATACCTTGTTCTCCGTATAGTTCTGAAAGATAATAAGATAGCGGTATCCTAAACAGCCAGAGCGACAAAAGCGAAATCAGCATGGTAATTATTGTATCACCGGCGCCGCGAAAAACACCGGTAAAACTGAACATCACAGAGAATAAAATATAGAACGAACCAACGATAACCAAATACTCACTTCCGATACGTATAACTTCTTGATTATCTGTGAATAAAGACATTAAGAATTTACTGAATATAACAACAATGATGCTGATAATGATAGCAAAAAGCCCTGACATCCAAAGAGTTGCAGACATTCCGCGTTGGATTCTGTCCACACGACCGGCTCCGATATTTTGCCCCGTAAATGAAGCTAATGCTTGCGAAAAATTCATAGCAGGTATAATTGCAAGTGCATCAATACGTCCGGCTACGGAATATGCTGCAATTACATTCGTTCCGTACTTATTCACGATTCCGAAAACGGCAAACAATCCGACTGAAACAAATAATTGTTGCAATCCGGTAGGTAGCCCGATTTTAACACTCTTGAAGAAAATATCTTTATCAACTTTTAATTTCAACAAATTGATATTAAGAAACTTATGCTTTCTGTTTATGTAAATAATACCCATAGCAAATGAGACAAACTGAGCGATTATCGTGGCGTAAGCAGCGCCGGCAACCCCCCACTGAAAGCCCCAAACAAACAACAAATCAAGTCCGACATTTAATATTGTAGATATGATTAAGAAATACAGCGGCGTGAGTGAGTCTCCCAAACTTCTTAAAACTGAGGCTATTCCGTTGTAGCCGAGTGCGGTAAACAATCCGCCCATTAAAATATTCAGATATAATTTTGCTTCGGGAATAATTTCTTTCGGCAACCTCATCAGAACAAAAATATCTTCGGAAATCAACAACCCCACAGTCGTCATGACTGCGGATGATATCAACAGAATAACGAACAAGGTATCAACACTCGCTTTAACTTTGTCTATTTGTTTTGCGCCGTAATACTGCGATGTAACAACTGTAGCTCCGGAAGCAAGCCCGATTATGAGCGAAATCAATGCGTAAAAAACCGGAAATGTTGCCCCTATTGCGGATAAAGCCCTTGTTGCTTCCTCAGGTGTTCCGATAAAATTGCCGACAATCATACTGTCCACAACACTGTACATTTGCTGAACCACACCTCCGATAAGCATCGGGAGTGTAAAACGCATTATCTTTCGTCCTTCTCGACCAACAGTAAGATCACTCAAATTCTAAAAAAATTAGGATGCAAAAATATACTATTTGTTGCGATTAAAAAGATTATTTCGGAGAACAAAAACTTAATTCAGAAAAAGTGTTTGTCAAAAACGGTTCAAAGCAAATTTTATATTAGATTTAAGACATCAGATTACAGACAACAGAATCTAAAATATTGTAAATCTATATTTTAGAAGTCAATTATGTAATGTTTATTATTCGGTTTAATATAATAAATTTAAATTTCATAAAGAATATGAAAATTTGTTCATTATTTAAAAAAAATATGCCGCCCTAAAAAAAGAGCCGCAACAGGTGCGGCTCGTAGGTTATGATGAGGATTGGGAAATTATTTTGCTTGGTTTTCGTTTA
>DYOJ01000587.1 GCA_020720705.1 Acetofilamentum sp. | reverse complement strand
TATATTCAATTCGAGGCAGTTAGTGATTATGATTATTTAAACGAACGACAACCAATATATAGGAATATGAGTGGTCGGCACGACCAAGCGAATATTCCCGGTTGAACTACAACCGCTGCAAGGCCAACAGAGAGGCCGATTTCTTTTATGTATTTTGCGATATGTTTTTTGAGATTAGGAACAATTATGGTATTGCAGTTGAGGATTCAAAACCTTGTTATCTAATTTATTTTTGTCATTATTGATGATTTTTATAGACATGATTGATACTGTTTTTGTATAAAATCAAAGATTCAGTCCATAGCAAATCGGGCTTCACTTTGATGAAGCCATAATCCTGATTAAGAAATGCTACAATAATTTATCGGATAGTAATTTAGGCATATTTTGACTGGGAGACCTAATACGAGGCATTGCGTTTGTAGTAATCATCTTCCCCGTTTTACAATATGGGCATTTGCAGGCATCCCATCCGGTCACCCTAAAGATAACTTGCAAGGCAGTTTCTTTAGGCTTTTGTTTTTTCTCGATTATATCGATTGTTTGAGGGACAAATTGCAATTGATGAGCCGATTTGTAACTGGGGTTGTAAATTCCGAAATATCTGATTTTGACAAAATTTTGCGGCAAAATATGCAAACAAAACCTTCTAAGAAATTCCACACCATCAAGGGAAATCACTTTCTTTTTAGCCCCATCGTTATAATCCTTGGCCATAAAACTCACCTGAGATTTGGATATATTTAGAATTCTATCGTTGGAGATGGCCACTCGATGGGTGTATTGTCCCAGATAACGAATCACGTGCTCGGCCTTGGCCAAGCTGGGTTGACTGTGCACCACCCAATCGGTTCGATATGCCGATTGAATATCGTCTGAAAAAGCATCCAACACGTTTTTTTTTCTGAGTTCCCGTTTCATGTAATCCAAGAACTTACCTTTGAAAGTATCGCTCAACTGCTGTACCGAGAACAGATACTTTTGCCTCATCCCTGCGGTCTTCCATTTGCCCTTTAAATCGTATCCTGCGGCAGGTACCAAGCAATGCAGATGCGGGTGCAGTGTAAGATTTTGCCCCCAAGTATGCAATACGGCCACCGCCCCTATTTGGAGGCCGTATTGCGAGTATCCGAAACTGTTCAGCGTCTGCCATGCGGCTCTAAAAAGCACATTGTAGTACAAAGCGTTATCCCACAGGCAAATTTTGTTAAGACTGTGAGGGACGGTAAAAACGATGTGGAAATGGTTTATGGGCAGCGTTTTTTCGATAAGTTGCTCAACCCAAATCATTTGTTTAGCCGCCAAACATTTGGGGCAATTTCGGTTACCGCAACTGTTGTAACTATACCTGATAACACCACATGAATCGCAAACCTCTTGATGCCCACCTAAGTCAGCGGTGCGACATTGCAGAATGTTAAGCAAAGTTTTGGTCTGAACGGGCGAAATCTTATGGTGTTCGAGCAAAGATTTACCAAATCGTTCAAGCACTTGAGCCAATTCAAACTTTGTTCTCATGGCTGTACAAAGAATCAAATGGGCTGTGAGGTTTAATCAATTGACACTGTGCGATATGAAGATAAATCATGGTCGTTGTAATGTCGGCATGTCCCAAAAGCTCTTTAAGGGTAACGATATTCAATCCATCTTCGAGCAAATGGGTGGCATAGCTGTGTCTTAAACTGTGTAAATTGACCTGTTTGGTGATAGATGTTTTTTTGAGATTTTCGCGCAAGACCCAACTCAACCCTTTGACGCTGTACCTCCCGTCGAGTTCTTTGCCATTAAAGAGCCAGATGTGTGGGTTTTCGGCAGCGATATATTTTTTAAGCCCAATGGCCAAGTAATCCGAAAGGGGTACAATACGGTCTTTTTTGTATTTACTTTGCTTGATGTGAATGGTTTTGCGTTCAAAGTCGATATCGGCCATTTTAAGATTGATGGCTTCCTGCCCCCTCAAGCCGGCCGAATAAATAAGCGAGAGCACGATACGATGTTTAAGCAGCTGCGGGGCTACAAATAGTTCTTTAAGTTCAGACCGATTAAGAATAACGGGCAGTTTGGCCTCCTTTTTAAGCGAAGGCAAAGCGATA
>DYOJ01000586.1 GCA_020720705.1 Acetofilamentum sp. | reverse complement strand
ACATACAGAAGACTGGTAATGTGATGATTTGATGATGTGTTGATTTGATATTTTCGGTTTTCATACCGCATCAAATATGTTTTTGAACAAATTTATCTCAATTTATTATCTAAAATACTCAATATCTGCTATTAGAAAATGATTTCTTAAATTCATTTTTTTCAAAAAACATAATTGACTTTTCATTTTAACGTTATATATCTGTTTGTTTAATTTCAAAAATTTAATAATTATGAGAACATTTTTTACATTCGCATTGGTTATATTTTTTGGTATCGGACTGAATGCTCAGTCAAAAGTGTGTTTAAAATCGGAAGCAAACGGAAAATTTATTACCGTTACAGACGGACAACTCATTGCTAACGCAGATTCCGAATCTGAAGCTACGGTTTTCGATATGACAAATTTCGGAAGTTGTAAATTTAAAACAGAAGACGGCAAATGCGTAATATTAAATGAAGACATGCAATTGGTTGTAAGTGAGGACTCTGAGTGCACGCCTGAAGGCATTACGTTCGGCATTTTGGAAGAAGTCCCGACAGAGATTAACTCCATGCAAACTTCGGGTGGTAAATATGTGTGCGCCGATTTAGGTTTAGACGGAGCTTTATACGGAAACAGAACTGCGGTTCAGGCATGGGAGCGATTTGTTGTTGTGTATAAATGATTTCGCAAAAAAAATGTATTATAAAGTAGAATATCTGTAAACTATTAAGAGTCCACTCCGAAAGTTGAAAATTGACCACTAATTCACGAATTTTAACGAATTTACTTTTGTAATCATTTGAATTTCAATAATTTACAAATACGAATTTCTACATAATCCTGTCAAAAATACTTTTCGGAGTGGTCTCATTCAAAAAAATCAAAACGCCAC
The DNA here is from genome assembly GCA_020720705.1 of Acetofilamentum sp. Classification (GTDB taxonomy): domain Bacteria; phylum Bacteroidota; class Bacteroidia; order Bacteroidales; family JAADGE01; genus DYOJ01. Next base: position 1,221 of record DYOJ01000586.1, on the reverse strand, counting down.
ATTTACCTGATTCTCAATTCTTGATAATAAGAGTTAATATTCGTGTTGCCAAACACAAATTTTTGTTTTGCGGCTGAGATAAAATAATATACTTTTGGCTTTGCGAATATATATTAAAAATATCAACATAAATGAGCGTATTAGTTAATAAAAACTCAAAAGTAATCGTGCAAGGTTTCACAGGAACCGAAGGCACGTTTCATGCCGGACAAATGATTGATTACGGCACAAATGTTGTCGGTGGAGTAACGCCGGGAAAAGGCGGACAGACTCACCTTAATCGCCCGATTTTCAACACTGTATCAGATGCGGTAAATGTAACCGGTGCTGATGTTTCCATTATTTTTGTGCCGCCTGCATTTGCTGCCGACGCAATTATGGAGGCTGCCGAAGCCGGGATAAAAGTTATTGTAACCATAACCGAGGGCATTCCTGTGGCTGATATGGTAAAAGTTAAAGAATACTTAACCGACAAAGACACAACTTTAATCGGGCCAAATTGTCCGGGAATTATTACTGCGGATGAAGCAAAAATAGGTATTATGCCCGGATTTATCTTCAAAAAAGGAGATGTGGGAATTATCTCAAAATCAGGCACTTTGACATACGAAGCTGTGGACCAAATCACAAAAGCCGGTCTGGGGCAAACTACTGCTATCGGTATCGGAGGCGACCCGATTATCGGCACTTCAACACTCGCAGCACTTAAATTATTTGAAGCCGACCCGGAAACCAAAGGTATTGTGATGATAGGAGAAATCGGCGGAAGTATGGAAGCTGACGCAGCATTGTGGTACAAAGAACACGGCACAAAACCCGTTGTCGGCTTCATTGCCGGTGAAACAGCCCCAAAAGGCAAGCGCATGGGACATGCCGGAGCAATTATCGGCGGCGCAAATGATACAGCTCAAGCAAAAAAACAAATTATGCGTGAATGTGGGATTCATGTTGTTGATTCACCTGCTCATATCGGTCAAAAAATGGCTGAATTGCTTAAATAAAAATTTCTTTTTCATTGTCATAAATCCCGATTTTTTCGGGATTTTTTTTTAAAGAAAATTTCAAATACAGTAATGAAAATTCTGATATAATACCAAACCGCTTTCAAGATTAAGATTTAATTTCTGCACATATCAGGTGTTTTCACCTGATATGTAAGGCTTTGAGGTGAAAACACCTCAAACGGTGCAATAATATATTTGATAGCGGTTTAGTATAAGA
>DYOJ01000585.1 GCA_020720705.1 Acetofilamentum sp. | reverse complement strand
ACTACGAAAAACACTACGAAACCATCCTCAAAGAAATCGAACAAGCCAAACAGCGCGAGGAAGAGGCGAAATTGCGAGAGGAAGATGAACGCCGACAAAAAGAAATCTTACAAATAAATTCAGCAAAAGAATTAAAAACACTTGGCGTGCCTTACGAAAAAATTGCACAAATAACCGGTTTACCTGTTGAAGTTATTGAGAAATTGTGAAACACTGTACCGTAACCATTTTCAAAAAGCAACAGACTCCGACCGCCTTATACAAAGGACATCCGGATGTCTGTTCGTTATGGCCGTGTAAATAACATAAACACAGAAAGATATGAAAAGTAAACAATGGTACGAAACATTATTTGAAAACTACGGTGAGAAATACGATAATGAATGTTTTGCACAAGGAACAATAGGTGAATGTGATTTTATCGAGAAAGAAATCAATCACAATAAAACATTAAAGATTATTGATATTGGGTGCGGCACAGGTCGCCTTACAATTGAATTATCAAAGAGAGGATATTCCATGACAGGAATTGATTTGTCCGTATCCATGCTTGAAAAAGCAAAAGAGAAGGCAAAACAAGACGGATTGCAAATTGATTTTTTAAATCATGATGCTCGAAATCTGCCGTTCAACAATAAATTTGATGTTGCGATAATGTTATGCGAAGGCGGTTTCCCGCTTATGGAAACAGATGAAATGAATTACGAGATTCTCAAAAATGTTTCTCGGTCATTAAAGGAAAATGCAAAATTTATTTTTACGACCCTCAATGGTTTGTTTCCGATATTCAATTCAATCGAAGAATTTTGTGCTTCAAATACCGATGTCGGGAATGCAACCTATCTCAAAAACACTTTTGATTTAATGACATTCAGAGATTACAACCTTACAAAAATTGTTGATGACAGGGGCACAGAAAAAGAACTCGAATGTAACGAAAGATATTACATTCCATCGGAGATTACATGGTTGTTGAAAACGCTCGGATTCACCAAAATTGAAATTTTCGGAGCAAAACTTGGTGCTTTTTCTCGTGAAGATAATCTTAAAACTGAAGACTTTGAAATGTTGGTAATTGCAGAAAGATAAGACATTACAACACCGATACTTCCGCCGACGGTTGAGACTTTTACACTGTTTACTGCATATTGTTACTGTTTAAAGTGTACTGCTTACTGCATACTGTTTACTGCTTTATAATCTACAATAAATCAATATCTTACAAAAACAACAATGAACTATTGAAGATGTAAATAGTGTTTGCAAGAAAACGTTTAAATATTTGATTTCATGTAGATTATAGCTGTTATTTCAATAGAATGTATTGTCATTCAATAGTCATTCAGTAGTCATTCAGTAGTCATTCAGTAGTCATTCAATAGTCATTTTGTTTTTTTAATTATGATTGAATTTCAACAGAATTTCTAAAAACATCCGGAACGAAATTTCGCTATATCGTATAGAATTTCAACAAGTTATGAGTTTTCTTACAGCAACAAAATAGTTTTTCAATATTACTTTCCGCAATATTTAGTCAAACCTACATTACTGAGAAGTATCAACTGCTAAACCAAAAACAAATATTCAAAGTTCGTTCATGATTCAATAATTCGTTAGATTTTAGATGTTAGACATTAGACTCAAATCGCTTAATTCCAATCAATTACAACGATACACTTTTTTTAGGAATTTTCTTATCTAATTTACAATGAATCAATATTCTACATAAAATATTAAAGAACTATTGAATAAACAAATAAACACTTAAACACTTAAACCATTAAACAAATAAACGAATAAACTCTAAACAAAAACTCTCACTTCAAACGTTTGCGTAAATAAATTAAAATAATTTTCACTATTTTTTAATTTTTTTTGATAAATTTGCGTTCAAAGTAATAAACGTTTCTGATATGGCAAAATCTATAAAAATATTCGCTTTAACCATAGCAATATTTCTTTTCGGTCTGAATGTTAACGCACAATATGACATCACGGCAAGTGCCGGGCGCACAGGTTTCAGCTTAGACAGCCCAGCCGCTGTTGTCATTGACCCGACAATCGTGGTTACACATCCGACCAACGCAAACATAAACGGTG
>DYOJ01000044.1:3906-12245 GCA_020720705.1 Acetofilamentum sp. | reverse complement strand
AGGAAGACAAATTTCTTGGAGAACTATAAACCCTTACTACAGGGCAATTAAACCCAAATCGTAAAAAAAATCGGGATACGATTTATTCACGCTGTCAGCTTGTTCGATGGTTACTTGTCCGCTTGCACCGAGCGCAATCACTGCGGCTGCCATTGCTATTCGGTGGTCGTTGTGGGCAGATATTGTTCCGCCTCCGACAGTGCCTCCGATAACGGACATCAAATCGCCGGAAATTTTAATTTCTATACCGAGTTTAGCAAATTCAGTTTTCAACACATCCCCCCGATTGCTCTCTTTGTGCGTGAGCCTGCCCACACCCTTGATGTGAGTAGTACCCTGACAATAAGCCGCCAGAGCAGCCAAAGGCGGAAATAAATCGGGACATTCAGTAGCATCAAAGTCAAAAGCTTGCAAATTTTCTGTTTTTTTGCAGCATATTTCTGTATCACTGATACTTATTTTACCACGTGCATACGAAATTGCATCCAAAACAGCTTTATCAGCCTGTGAAGAGTTCTGGTCTAAATTCGTAACGGAAACCTCACCTGAAATCAAACCGGCAACCAACAGAAAGGCTGCACCGCTCCAATCACCTTCCGCTTTGTACGTTATGGCTTTATAATTTTGATTCGCTTTGATTCTGAAATGTTCAAAATCGGTATGTTCGATAAAACCTCCAAAGTGCGAAATCATTTCGAGTGTGAGCGCAATGTATGGTTTACTTTTCAGATTCGGGACAACGATTTCACTGTCAGTTTGGGCTTTCGGCAATGCAATGAGTAACCCTGTAAGAACTTGCGAACTAAGCGACCCGTCAATTTCGGCAACGCCTCCCGTGAGCATCCCCGAAATATCCAAAGGCGCGTATCCCTTGTTCGTTACACATTGAGCACCAAATTTTTGTAATGCGGATTGTATGCCGTCCAAGGGGCGTTTCAGTAAAGAACCTTCGCCCGAAAGTCGAGTTGATTTACCGAACAATGCGATAATCGGCGCAAACATCCGAATACACAAACCGGCTTCCATACAAGAGAGTTCGGATTTTACAGGATGTATGTTTGGCTCAATAACAATTTCATTATCAACTACTTTTACGATTGCTCCTAAGCCTTGCGCGATGTTTAAGGCAGCTCGAACATCGTTACTGAATGTCGGCTTGATAATACGAGTTACACCGTCCGCCAAAACAGCAAGGGCAATTGCTCTCTGAACTGCACTCTTTGAGGCAGGGGCAACAATTTTCCGGTTCACAATTTGAGAAGCAACCGTAATGATAGACATTGTATCAGAATCAACCCTGAGCATAGTCTATTTTATGCTTTGCAAGGGCAAATTCGATAGTCCTTTCCAACAGACTTTTATGTAAAGGTTTAGCTAAAAATCCGTAGGTGTTTTTCAAAACAGCAAGCCGGACAGTCTCAATGGTGTCGTCGCCGGTAATATAAACTACGGGCAGATTGTATAGGTTACCGAGAATTCTCGTAGCCTCAATCCCGTCCGGATTTCCGTCCAAGTGAATATCCATCAATACAATGTCAGGCTTTGCATCTCGACACAATTCAGTGGCAATAAAACTACTTTTGGCAGTACCGAAATGACTGTATCCTAACTGTTTAATAAACATCTCGAAGGTTGCAGCCAGCAGGTTGTCGTCTTCCACTATCAGTATTTTTTTTTCAGAATTATCCATAAATTACAATTTACAAACAAGAGAAACGATTTTATGTGTTAAAGTCTTTTAAAATAATCAAATATCACCCCAAAATTAGTATTTTTGAACAAAATTTTTGAAAAAAAATCCAAATTCTTTGATATATTAACATAACTTATTATTATTCAAGTGTTTCGTATTTTTCTTTTTTTTAAAAATTTTTCTTTTTTTTTAGTATGAAATTAGGAATCGGGCATTAGGAACTTATAAAAAATTTTTAACATTACGCATTCTTAAACTATAATTACAAATTCGTGATTGCGACTCATTTTACAAAATTGCAATATGTGATTGAAAAACTATACTGTTTACGGTTTATAGTTTATGGTTTGAATTGTTTTAAATATTTGATAGTGTGACATTTATGGGAGTTTGTAATCACAATTTATTCCCGATGATAGCATACACTGAAATTTTATGAACTATTTTTAGATTGAACAAAGTTTAAGGAAAAATTAATGTTTACAAAATTAAGCATAGATATCGGGAACAGCACAACAAAACTTGCACTTTTTGACGAGCAGATACTTTTACAGACTTTTCGTTTTGACCCTAAAATTGAGAATCTTGATTTTCAATCGTTTGTAGAGCAAATTTGCAAACGTTATTCTGTTCGGAAATTGATTTTAAGTTCAGTACGAACAGATGTGATACTAAATTTCGGTATAATTCCGAATCTTGAAACTGTCTCGGAACTCAACCATCAAACCCGTATTCCGATTCAAAACAGCTATCAAAGCCCTGAAACCTTGGGCAAAGACCGGATAGCGGCGGCAGTGGGCGCTGCGGTATTATTTCCAAAGAAAAATTGCATGATTGCAGATGCCGGCACAGCCTTAACCTTGGACTATGTCAGTGCTTCGGGCAGCTATTTGGGTGGTACCATTTCGCCCGGACTGACTATGAGGTTCAAAGCCTTACATGATTACACACAAAAATTGCCTTACGTCAGCACACCTTCCGATGAGCGTGTTTTGATAGGAGTTGATACCTATTCGGCGATTGAGCATGGTGTCGTAAACGGTATTTTGGCGGAAATTGAAAGCGCCGCAAAGCGATTTTCGGACAAATTTGGTGAAATAACATTAATTTTAACGGGAGGTGATACATTTTTCTTTGAAAAAAACATAAAAATAAACACCTTTGCAGTCCCGGATTTAGTACATATCGGGTTAAACGGAATATTAGACTACAATGCATAAAATCGTAATTACAAGTTTTTTCGCAATTTTGCTTTTTTCGCAAACCTTTGCACAAAGCAACAGCAGCTCGCCTTACTCACGTTTCGGAATCGGAATTATCGAACCCTTCACTTTCGGGCGGGGTGAAGGCATGGGCGGAACGGGCACAGCTCTGTCGTCTCCGTTTGAAATCAACACAAAAAATCCGGCATCGTACTCGGTGTTCAAATACCCTGAGAATAGCGTATTTGAGTTGATGTACGAAGGCGTAAAAAAGCCCAACGGTCGTCCGTTTGTTTTTCAAGTCGGAACGCGCGGCATCCGTACAGATATGTTTGAAGGCGAGCTTTCGACCTCAAAATACAATACGAACCTTGTTTCGCTGTCCGGAAAATTTCAATTGCAAAATTATTGGGCAATGAGTTTTGGGTTGCAACCCGTCAGCAGCATCGGCTATAAAGTCAGTACAACAGATACGGTTACTTCGGACGATTACAGTTCAATTCTCAAAACAAATTACTCGGGCGAAGGCGGTCTTAACTCATTATTTTGGGGTAACTCATTTTATTACAAAGGTTTATCAGTCGGAGTAAACGCATCTTATGTTTTCGGACCAATAGCTTACACCCGCACAACCGTGTTGCAGGACGGCGATTATGCCGCAATAAGCAACGATTTAAGACGTATAAATGTGTCCGATTTTGCTATCCGAACAGGCATACAGTACACGAATGACACCATTTTCGGAAATTTCGGATTTACTTTAGGAGGATATTTTTCAAACAAAACAGAACTCAATGCCCTTCAGACGCGATTTTTTACCCGTTCCGTTTTGCAGGGCGGACGCGCACTCACGGATACCCTTTTGAACGACACGCTCTCCTCCTCGCCGGTAAATATGCCATCGGAGGTCGGAGTCGGACTTGCATTACATTCAAAAAAACTGACATTTACGGCAGATTATACGATTTCGGACTTTTCTGACGTTCTCATTGCAGGCGTTCAAACAGAGCAATTGACAAAATCCGGACGATTTTCTGCAGGGCTTGAATACGTACCTGATGCACGTTCAAAGTCGTTTCTGAAAACCGTAAATTATCGTCTCGGTGCTCACACGGAAAAAACAGCCTATCTTTTTGAAGGTAATCAATTGAATGACATAGGAATCAGCCTCGGGTTCGGAATACCTGTAACAAAATCATTGACTTTTATAAATTTAGCACTTGAAGCCGGAAAATTCGGAACACCGACAGAACATCAAATTTATGAAAACTATTACAAAGTGCATCTATATTTTAATACCGGTGCAATCTGGTTTCAAAAACGTAAGTTTAATTAACATTACTTTTTGTGATGAAAGATGTGAGGTCATACTGTTTACGGTTTAAAGTTGAGAGTGTAAAAAGGCACAAGTAATAGATTAACAGTTGATTCTGAAAATGTGATAATTTGGAAATTTTAAAATGTGATAATTTTCTGATTATAAAAAATTTAATTAAGTATAAAAGTAAAGAAAACTGCCGTTTTGAGTATAACTATAAATCAAAATCTCAACCTATCTCCGATAATATAATAAAAAAAGTAAGTAATTAGTATTTAGTAAATAACTGATAATGAATTAATTTAAAAAAGATAGTCCGCTTTTGTGTATGACGTTTGGTCTATACTGTCATCGGTAATAATTTGCGACTTTAAAATGACATATATAATTTATAATCAGATGTTTGAAACAATTTAAACCCTCAACCTTAAACTGTAAACAGTATAGTATAGAAATGTTGAACGTAAATGACAGACGAAAACAGTAATAATTAGTATAAACCATTTTTTTAATACCAAATTAAGAATTATGAAACGTATAATCGGCACAGCAGTACTCATGGTGATTCTTGCCATACAGATGCATGCACAGACAGCTCAAGACCTTTTTAAGCAAAAATTCCCGCAATTGGGAACAACCCTCAAATTAGAAAAAGGAGCAAAAGTTGATAAAACACAAACAGCGCAATACCGCGAATTGTATGCAAACATGAAAATCGGCTTAGAAGAAATCGCAAAACGCAGAGCAGGAGTCGAAGTTGAAACTGAATACAAAATATTCAATGTCAAAGAATTAAAGGAAATTGACAAAGCAGGTCAGCTAAACGAACTCGAAACATTGCTGAACAAAAGCCGTATGGAAATGAAAATCTACCTGAAAGACAAGACCCAATATGGTATTGACAGTATTGAATGTATCGAAAAATTATCAATTCTGAAAACCTTAAAAGACCAAAAAGATTATCACGCAGCCTACTCACCTTTCAAAACATTGTTTGTGTACTATCCGATATCGTCCACAAATATTTATTCGTGGGGCGAAGATATTTTAGAATTTAAAATGCAAGACGAGCACAACAAAGCTGCCGATGAAAGTGCAAAAGGCACAGGTAAAGCAAATAATGAAGTTATCGTATCACACTTAAACAACGAGCGAGGTTGGTTTGATACTTTGATGATCGTTTACAAGCAACGCATTCGGTACTTCGGAGATGCAAAAAAATATGGCAAGGGATACATCGAAGGTAAAATCGGGCAGGCAGAATACAAATTCAATAAAGGTTTGGACAAAAATGACCCGAAGCTACAATTTGATACCGCTTACAAATATCTGAAACAATCTGTTCAACAAGAAAAAGCAGATGCCGGACACACCGTTATTATGTATTTTTTTGTTACAGGTATTGATAGGTTGAAGAATAAAAAAATTACGCCTGACGGTATTATTGAAGACTATTTACTTGCAGACCAATCAATTACACAAAAAATTATTGATGCAGAAACTTATGTCGCAAAATATCCCGATAAACCGGATTCAAAGAAAATGATTGAAAGTGCAATACCCGCTTATAAGGAAATTTCAGACAAAATAACGGAAACTTTTACTAAATGCCCATGCTCGAGTTGCGAAGTGTTGGATTCAATTTTCAATGCAAAATACGGAGAAAACAAAACCAATGCCGCGTGGCTCAAAAAATCATTAAGTTTGCTTGAACGTAAAAAGTGTAAAGAATCTTCGTTCTTTGAAAAAGGCTCCGTTGAATTGTATAAACTCGAACCTTCGGCAGCATCGGCATACAATATTTTCATTATTCAACTGAAAAAGGAAAACTATACCGAAGCCGCAAAATACATCGAAGAAGCTCATACACAAGAAACCGATTCGTTGCTTAAAGCTAAATATTTGTACGAAGCAGCCATTGTCGCACGTACTCAAAATCAGCTTCAAAAAGCACGCTCACTTGCACTCGAAGCGGCACAATACAGACCGAATTGGGGCGAGCCGTATTTGCTGATAGCCAAAATGTATGCCTCAAGTGCAGGCTCGTGCGGAAGCGACGAGTTTGAACAACTCGGAACGTTCTGGGCAGCTTATGATAAAGCCCAATACGCTAAAAATGTTGATAATTCGGAAGAAGTGCAAAAAGAAGCCTCATCGCTCATGGGGCAATATTCAGGCAGATTCCCGACCAAAGAACAAGGGTTCATGCGCGAAAAATACGAAGGCAATCCGTTTACGGTAGGTTGCTGGATAAACGAAAATACCACGATTCGATTCATAAAATAACCAGTATTTGAGTCTGCTCCGAAAAGTGTTTTTAGCCGCTAAGCGGTTTTATAAGTAACTGAATATCAATAATGGATTTTTCAAAAATAACCGCTAAGCGGCTTATCGGAGTGGTCTCATATTTTTGAGGATATTTGGTTACCAACTTGCCCGAGCTACATGCTTTGGCAAGTTGCTTTATAAAAGTCTCCCGATGTTTTAGGCTACGAAACTTTCATTGGGAATAAATTGTGATTACATACTGACATGAATCGCTTAATATCAGACATTTAAAACTTCATAACCCCTCAACTATAAACCGTAAACAGTATTTTGAGTGTTTGGATTTGTTCAAATCGTTTGATTATGAGATTTTTAGCGTTATTCATAATCACTACTTAGACCAAAAGAAAGTATAATAAAAAAATCATGGAAATTCCAAATTTAATACCCGAACTTGAATTCACAACAGCCCGAAGCAGCGGTGCAGGCGGTCAACATGTGAACAAAACAGAAAGCAAAGTTTTATTGATATTTTTTGCCGAAAAGTCAAATATCCTCACCCAAACTCAAATTCAGCTTATAAAAACAAAACTGCAAAACAGATTAAACTCCGACGGAGCTTTGCACGTCGTATCCGAACGGTACAGAAGCCAGTATCAGAACAAACAAGATTGTATAGAGAAATTTAATAAACTGATTGAAAAAGCATTAATCCCTGATAAAATCAGAAAGGCAAGTCGCCCGTCGAAAAAACTAAATGAAATTCGACTTAGATTTAAGCGCTTACACTCCGAAAAAAAACAACAACGCCGTCCGGATATTCTTTGATAATTTTCGACACTTTTGGTCGGGTGTATTCCGAACTCGATGAACTTCAAAAAAGATTGTCAAAAACATCATCAAATAAAGATATTAATTTTTACAATATGAAAAAAAAAGTTATTTTTGTAATGTTTAATTTACATTTAATTCTTTCTTAATTCTCGTTTCCGCAGTGAGAATTAAAATACTCAAAAAAATGTTTGTCCACGTAAAAATAGATATATCAATATTTTATAAAAATATCAAATATGAAAACAATCATAAATACACCACTTGCACCAAAAGCTATCGGACCGTATAGCCAAGCAGTATTAGCCGGCAACACACTTTATATATCCGGACAAATACCGATAAATCCGGAAACCGGAAAAGTCGTAGAAGCAGACATCAGAGTTCAGACCAAACAAGTGATGGAAAACATCAAAGCCATCCTGACCGAAGCCGGTTTTTCGCTGTCAAATGTTGTCAAATCAACATGTTTGTTGAGTGACATGTCAAATTTCGCAGCCATGAACGAAATTTACGGGTCATATTATACGGAAAATCCGCCGGCACGCGCCGCTTTTGCAGTTAAAGAATTACCATTGAGCGTTTTGGTTGAAATTGAAACAATTGCAGTTAAATAAGAATCGAAAATCCAATGAAAATATACATCGAATTACCTGCCGATGCAAAACCGGAACAAGTTTTACATCTAAAGAAATTCTTAGAATCAACGGCAAAGAAAGAGTTAAAATCCATAGAAATTGAACGCTTACCTGCAAAACCGGGCGAGATGAGCGGAGGTGTAATGGGTTCACTTACAGCGTTACTTATCGGAATTGCCGGACCTTTCAGTCGGCTTGCAGAAGCCTTCAGCAAATACTCTTCGAGTTTCAGAACCGAGTTAATTTTAAAAAACGAGTATGGTGATGAGTTGATACTCAACACAAAACGTGTGGACAAAGAAGGCATACGCGAATTGGTACAACAATTTTTAGAGAAATCAAAACCGAAAACGACAAGCGCGACCCGAAAAACACGGACAAAAGCATAA
>DYOJ01000044.1:0-3806 GCA_020720705.1 Acetofilamentum sp. | reverse complement strand
GAAATCAAAACCGAAAACGACAAGCGCGACCCGAAAAACACGGACAAAAGCATAAGATACTCATTGGAAATCACAAAGATGTGTTATTAAGCATGCAATTGTAATATGCTTATTTTAAAATATTTACAACAATAATAATGCAAACGAAGCAAACGTTTGCATTATTATTTTTAGCTTTGCATTAAAGAATTTTTCACATAAATAATGCAACATGAATAATGCAGTTTTCACTTTTCCGATGCCACAAAATGAGACGGTAAAAAGCTACGCGCCCGGAACAAAAGAGCGTTCAGAATTAAAATTGATGCTCGAAAAATTATCCTCCGAAGTTATTGAAATACCGCTTATTATCGGCGGTAAAGAAATCCGAACAGGGAACATGGGCGATGTGGTTATGCCGCACAAGCACAAACATATTTTGGCAAAATACCACAAAGCAGGCGCTGATGATGTAAAACTCGCCATTGATGCCGCCATGCACGCACACAAAACATGGTCTGCAATGCCTTGGGTTGAACGCGCATCTATTGTTTTAAAAGCCGCCGAGCTGATTGCCACAAAATATCGAGCCTTGTTAAACGCCGCTACAATGCTCGGACAAAGCAAGAATCCCTATCAGGCAGAAATTGATTCGGCTTGTGAAACTATTGATTTCTTGCGATTTAATGTTCATTACGCTTCAAAAATATATTCGGAACAACCGGCAAGTTCTCCCGGCGTTATCAATCGAATGGAATATCGCCCGTTGGAAGGTTTTGTATTTGCAATATCTCCGTTTAATTTTACTGCAATTGCGTCAAATTTGAGCATGTCGCCCGTGCTCATGGGCAATGTTACCCTTTGGAAGCCGGCAACTACCGCAATTTTATCGAATTATTATTTGATGAAAATTTATGAAGAAGCCGGATTACCTGCCGGAGTCATCAATTTTATACCGGGTGCCGGTTCAACCATCGGAAATGTTGTTTTTGCTTCGGAGCACTTTGCCGGCGTGCATTTTACAGGCTCAACTTCAACGTTTAATCACTTCTGGAAATCGGTGGGTGCCAACATGAAAACTTACCGCGCATATCCGCGCATGGTAGGCGAAACCGGAGGGAAAGATTTTGTATTTGTTCATAAATCTGCTGACAGTAAAGAAGTTGCAACAGCTCTTACACGTGGAGCTTTTGAATATCAGGGTCAAAAATGCTCGGCAGCATCGCGCGCCTATATCCCAAAAGGTTTATGGACGGATGTAAAAAAATATCTTACCGAAAATTTGAAAACCTTTACCTTAGGAGAGGTGTCCGAATTCAGCCATTTTATGAATGCAGTGATTGACGAAAGCGCGTTCGACAGCATTATGTCGTTTATCGAACAAGCAAAGACCTCGCCTGACAAAGCCAAAATAATTTTCGGAGGAAACGGCGATAAATCAATCGGATATTTCATTGAACCAACGGTAATTGAGGTTACAGACCCGCATTTTGTAACAATGGAAGAGGAGATTTTCGGACCTGTATTGACAGTTTATGTTTATGAAGATGAGGCTTACGAAGAAACTTTGAAACTCTGCGACAGTACCTCACCGTATGCACTCACCGGTTCAATTTTTTCACGCGAGCGCGCAGCCACACTGAAAGCAATTGAGCTGTTACGCTATGCCGCCGGCAACTTCTATATCAACGATAAACCCACAGGAGCAGTTGTCAACCAACAACCCTTCGGCGGTGCGCGAGGCTCCGGAACAAACGACAAAGCAGGAAGTTACCTCAATCTGATTCGTTGGACAAATGCACGCACCATCAAAGAAACTCTGGTACCGCCAACCGAATATGGTTATTCATTTTTGGACAAAGAATAATGTTTCGGTAGGATGACTACTCCGAAATTTGTTCTCGGCTTTTTATGATTTTTGCGGAATTATCTATGCCTCATGTCGGAAAGTTTGCGGCATAGATTTATTGTTTATGGTTTATATACTGTTTACGGTTTAAAGTTGAGAGTTTATTTAGACATAAGTAATAGATTATCAGTCAAATAATGTAAATCGAAATCTCAAACTACCCCTGGTGATAGTATAGAAAGAAGCAATCAGACCTGCATTCGTCCGTTGAACAATGCAGCGTCATCACACAATTGGCAAAGCGCTAACTTTTTTTGTAAAATCCGCCAAAATTATCTTTGAATTTATATTCAAAAAGGTATATTTGTCGCTGCATAAAAAGACCGACATCTTATGAAAATATTTCGAAAATTTCCGCGAACATTCTGGGTCGCAAACAGCATAGAACTTGTCGAACGAGCAGCATGGTACGGCTTATTCAATGTTTTGGCTATATACCTCACGGCCTCTGCCGACACGGGTGCACTCGGATTTTCGCAAGAACAAAAAGGGCAAATCATGGGCATTGTATCAGCATTTGTCTATTTTTTACCATTTTTTTTAGGCGCAATTTCAGACCGTATCGGTTATAAAAAAATACTTCTCATCGGATTTACAATGTATATCACCGGCTTTCTGCTAATGTTGCAAGTTACTGACTATACGGGAGTTTTCATCACTTTCGGGATAGTCGGCTTAGGAGCCGCGCTGTTCAAACCGATTGTTGCCGCAACGGTATCCAAAACCACAACGCCGGAAACATCGTCTCAAGGTTTCGGAATTTTTTATATGATGGTTAACTTGGGAGCACTCATCGGACCGGTTGCCACCTCCAAATTGAGACAAACAAGCTGGGATTCAGTTTTTTACTTTGTAGCAGCCGCAATTGCGGTCAATATCATTTTAGTTTTGATTTTTTTTAAAGAACCCGAACGAGAGCACTCAAAAGACAGTTTCAAAGATAGTTTGAAGAAAATTTTTGGAAAAATCCTAACCGTTTTCAAAGATGTCAAGTTTTTAATGTTTCTTATAATCATTGTCGGATTTTGGACAATGTATATGCAACTTTTTTTTACGTTACCCGTGTTTGCTGACCAGTGGATTGATACAAGTATCCTTTACGATGCACTGCGCCGCATATCGCCCGCACTTGCTACGGCTATCGGCACTCCCGAAGGTACGATTGCTCCGGAGATGATTCTTAATGCAGACGCGCTGTTCATTGTGATTTTTCAACTTGCGATTTCGACCATTGTTATGAAATGGAAAGCTCTCAACGCTATGATGAGCGGCATTTTTGTAGCAGGTATCGGACTTGGGCTGACCTTTATGTTCAATAATCCGTTTTTTATTTTCTTAGCGATACTTGTTTTTTCAATCGGCGAAATGGCAAGTTCGCCTAAAATAACCGAATACATCGGACTGATTGCACCGGCTGACCGCAAAGCACTTTATATGGGCATGTCATTTTTGCCCATGGCAGGCGGTAATTTCATCGGCGGGATACTTTCCGGCAGCGTATATTCCGGTATGTCCGATAAAATCGAACTTTTGAAGGTGGAGTTCAAATCTAAGGGATGGGAAATTCCGTCCATTAATTCAGAGTTTTCTCAAAATGATTTTTTGCAGTTTGCAGGTGAAAAAATGGGGTTTTCGCAAACACAACTAACTGAATATTTGTGGAATACGTACCATCCGCAGAATATTTGGATAATTTTTACGGCTATCGGAACAACCTCTGTCATTTTGTTGTTTTTGTATGATAAATTTATTTTAAAATCCCAAAAACACGTATTGACAACATCGGAAAAACTTGTATAAATTCTTGATTTACTTTATTTTATAAAAATTGTATCTAATACTAAACCGCTATCAAATATATTGTTGCACCTTTGAGGTGTTTTCACCTCAAAGCCTTTTATTTCAGGTGAAAACACCT
>DYOJ01000584.1 GCA_020720705.1 Acetofilamentum sp. | reverse complement strand
AAATTTAAAAAATATAAATATGTATAAATCAGCATTTTTTTTAGCATTGATTTTGATTCTCGGGCAGGCAAAGGCACAGGTTGTAAAAGAGCAAGTTGTAAAATCCGACATCGAATCGGCTGTTGTATATTTAACGGCGGCTGAACTCACACATACGGCTAATTTGACCCTTTCCGAAGGTGCAGTTCGGTTGAAATTTACGGACATATCAGAACGACTCGACCCCAAAAGTATCCGCGTTACGACGGATGATGCAATAGATATTTCATCAATATCAAGCAAAGTAAATTATTTAACCAAAAACACGGAACTACCTCGAATAAAGCAACTTAACGATTCATTAAAATTGGTTTCCGAACAAATCCAAGACCTGAGCGACATGAAAAATGCTTACGCAACCGAGAAACAACTCTTGCTGCAAAATCAGAAACTCGGCGGCGATAATACCGGGGTTACCGTTGCTGAATTGAAGGCTGCAAGCGACTTTTTTCGTTCTCGAGTTGCAGAAATCAATAAAGAATTGACCAAAATTGACCGTAGTTCGGCAAAATTCAGTTTAACTTCGCAACGTTTGCAAAACGAGTTGAACGAACTGAATGCACAAAGTTTATATGCACGAGCCGAAATTGAAATCGTAATTTCAGCACCCCGTGCAATGAAAACCGACCTCACTCTCAAATACATCGTAAACAGTTGCGGCTGGTCTCCTTCCTACGATTTAAAGGCAATTGACACCGACAAGCCCGTAGAACTCACTTACCAAGGGCGAGTTTTTAACAATACCGGTGTGGATTGGAACAATATTAAAGTGATGCTCTCGACAGCCGACCCGTCTCGCGGACTTTCCAAGCCGGTAATGAATCCGTGGTATTTAACACAATACTCATACACTTCATACTCACGTAGTTCCGGAGAAGGATATACACAAAATGCTCTACAAGGAAAGGTTGCAGGGGTTGCTATTTCGCAAAATAATGACTATGATAATGGTCTGTTTTTAAAAGATGATGAAACAACTTCGCTCGGTGGTATTACTTCATTGACAACCGATTACGCTGAAACTGCTGTTCCGGAACTCAGCGCCGAATTTGACATCACAAAACGTATGACTGTTCCGGCAGACGATAAGCCTTATCCGGTTGATATTGCAATACATTCATTACCTGCTACATACAAGCACTATGCAGTAACTAAACTTGATAAAGACGTGTTTCTGCTTGCACGAATAGCCGGATGGCAAGACCTGAACATGGTGGACGGTCCTGTAAATGTTTATTATTCAGGAACATACTTGGGGCAATCATTTATCTCGACAAGAAATGTGCGTGATACGCTGGATATGTCGCTCGGGCGTGATTCGAAAGTCTTAGTTACTCGAACCAAGCTGAAAGAATTCAGCAGTACCAAAATTATCGGCACAAAACGCCGTGAAACCATGACTTATGAGTTGGTTGCGAAAAATAACCGAAAAAGCGATATCGAAGTAGATATTTTAGACCAAATTCCGATTTCGCAAAACGATGAAATTAAAGTTAAAATTCTGGAAATCACAGATGTTACTCCCGATGCCGTTACCGGAGAAGTAAAATGGAATGTGAAACTGAAACCGGGTGAAACTAAAAAATACAAAATTTCATACTATATCGAATATCCGAAAGACCAAAAAATTGAAATTATCCAAAATAAAGAACAAAACGTACGCTACAAATTCTGATTTTCTCCCTCTCATACATGCTTTTTTCAAATCCCTGCGCCCGACAATTTGTCGGGCGTTTTTTTTCTGATTTTTTAAAAATCAAGGGACATTCTATTCCGGGATACTTATTCAAATTCAGCGTTTTTTTCTAACTATTATAGATTTTTTAGAAAATATCACGGTTATTAGTTTCAGAATTTTATGTTTGAATTAAAGATTTCCAAAATATCTCCGTAAAACATAAAAAGCTTCTTTGCAAACGTTTGAATTATTTTTTTTCATACAAAATTACTTTCTAACTTTGTTCGGATTCGTAATATCAAAATTTAACATTGTATCAAAATATTCAACCTTATATGAAATATCCAATCGTAAAAAATTTCATCAACGGACAATTTGTTGATGACAAAA
>DYOJ01000583.1 GCA_020720705.1 Acetofilamentum sp. | reverse complement strand
AACGGACTTTTGTCAATCATACTCGTATAAAAAAAATTATTCGTCCAACAATTTCAGAGCTTCTCGTCTTGCCAAGGGCGACAAATTGGCAGTATGAACAAATTTTTCAATCACTTGCGGGTTTGTTTTGCTGTGCTGGCGCAATGCCCAGCCTATTGCTTTTTGAATAAAAAATTCTTTTTCAAATTTCACACGCTCAATGTAATCGAACAAAAGTTCAACATCCGTTTTATCTTTAAAATTTAATTGAAAAATCAGGGCACTGCGTTTAAGCCAAATATTGTCTGAATTAATCCATCGTTCGGTTACAGGCTTTATTTGTTCCGGAAATTTGGTGAAATACACTTTATTTATCCGAACAACAGTATCAACGGTATCCCACCATGATTTTGTAAGTATCAGATATTCTATGAGTTCTATATCAGATTTTTGCAAATTCTTTGAAAGTTTATCACAAAATGTCAAGGCAATATACTGGAATTCGCGTTCGGGAAGTTCGTATAAAAACCGGACATAATCGTTCAAAGTGTCGTATTTTGGTTTGCCGTAAGTTGCAAAATGTGCTTTCAAAAGTTCCGTTCTCGCAGGCGCTTTTATTCCGATAAACGGAAATTTATTTTTCATGTATTTTGATTGCTTTTCTGCTTCAATAGGCTCATTTTGAGCACGAAATGAATCAATCAGGGGGTATAAATAGGTATCCATTTGCAATATTTTCGGCAAGATAATACTATTTAAAATGATACGAAAAAAAAATATTAAACTACTCGAAATCGCAAATTATTTCATAAAATATGCCTTCGATTTAAGCAACAAATCTAACTCGTAACGGCGCACAAGGACGAAAGTTGTATCATTTATGGTAGCATAGCATTTGTGTTTATCGGTAAGCGTATCGCCGGGTATTTTTCGGGCATAAGTTTTCAAAATGGTTTGTTTTCCGGTATTGTCGGTTAGCTTGAGAATATGCTCGGGTTGTGTTTTCGGTCGTAATGCCGGATTTGGCAAACTATCAAACCTCACTTGCTTGAAATAGCTTAGATATCTACCTACTGCCGAGAGGTTTACGGGGTAATTGTGTTCGGATTCAAACGAATCTGTCAATATCGCTGTATCTTTCATAATTTTCAGATAAAATGATTGCTCAGGTGCGCTGTCGTACCGTATAGCAACTTCTTTAATCTCAAAATACTCATAATCAAATATGTAAGTTGTAATCCAATACATATTGTTATCGGTCAGCATTGGCGACAATTTTTTTGTCAATCCGGGTAAATATGCTAAATATACCGAACTGTCATTTGTGGAAAAATTGATATAAGTTGCATCGTAAGATTCAGAATAATAACCGATTATCCATTCCGATATTTGTTCTTTATCATTAAATATTTGCATGCGAATGCCTTCATCCTTAAGTTTAGCCCAAACCGTATCTGTTTGTTCTTTGGGCAACTTGCCTTTAATTTCTATTTCGCTGAAAATTTGCATCAATCGTTTTAACGATTTCGGATGTGCCCGAAAACGCGAATTTACAAGCCATTCCTGCTCATTACGACTAAGTTCTGTGCGTTGTTTACCTGAGAAAATTATTTTTTGAATATCGGCAGTATCTGTTCGTCCGAGAAGTTCGGACTGCTTGCCCCTACCCGTATTGCAAGCAAACATAAAAGTCAAGAAAACGATGCAGAAAAGGATGAGTATTGTTCGATTCATGAATTTACGATAAACAATTATTTAAACACAATAATTTTGTCTAATATCAATTGTTGACAATTGTCCGTAATACTTTCGAATTATGAACCTACAGTATTGACAACTTACAGAAATAGGTTCTGTTTTCAAGAACAACTATCAACTCTATTGTTTTAAAGCAAAATTATTTTTTTAAGATTAAAAACCACAAAAAGGGAGAACGGATTTCGACATTAATTTTAAGGATAATTTGAAAATACAAAACGCCGTAGATATGTTTTATATTACTGAATATCAATATTATATTTATAAAAAATCGCATCTCGGAAACTTTTAGGAGAGTTCTCAATTATTCAATTATCAAAACTTTTGCTATCTGACAAGGGTATTCAAAGTCTGATTTGTTAAAAGTTACTAA
>DYOJ01000582.1 GCA_020720705.1 Acetofilamentum sp. | reverse complement strand
TATAGATATTCATGATACAGTCCATATTTTTAATATTATTAACTGATTGAGGCGAGCAATTTATCAAAATATATTATAACTTTGTGAAATATTGATATTTCGGTTACAATTGACTGTTTATTCAATCGTTGAGTACATTCGAAAAGTCGCAAAGCGGTTGTTTTAAAAAAATTCATTGATTTTGATATATTTATGAGTCCACTCCGAAAAGTCGAAATTGACCACTAATTCACGAATTATTACGAATTTACTTTTTGTAATCAATTGGCTATAAGTAGTTTACAAATGTTAATTTCTGCATAATCCTGTAAAATGATACTTTTCGGAGTGGACTCAAATATTTAATAATCAGAAAATTATCAAATTATCAAATTTCCAAATTTACACATTTTCAGTATAACAATAAATTTGAACACATGAAATCCTTAAAGCTGTATTTAACAATTTCGTTTATCATTTTAATTCTCAGTTCTTGCTCCGATGCTTATTATTCCGATTACAAATCGGTTGAAGGATACCGTTGGTGGAAGTCCGATATTAAATCGTTTGAATTTGAGATAAAAGAGCAATCCGAATTTGACCTAATCTATACCATGCGCTATATTACGGCGTTTCCGTATCAAATTATTAAAGTTCATGTTGAGATTCAACGTCCCGACGGAAAAATTGATGAAAAGGATATTCTCATGCGCACTGTCGGAGAAGACGGTAAATACATAGGTGAGGTTGCCGGCGATATGTGGGATTTTCAATCTCCGATTTCCGAAAAAGAAACTTTAGCACCGGGTAAATACAAGGTATCTTTGAAACAAGATATGCCTGACGACCCTATGGTTGCACTCATGACTGTAGGTGTCGAAGTTCGGAAACATGAATCCGACTCAAAAAAATAGAGGCATATTCAAAGAGTTAATAAAAATATTTTTCAAAATCTGTTAAATATCATATTCGCTTCGCAAACGTTTTCGTAATTTCGTGCAAAATTTATGAGAAACCAATGGAACGAATTTTAGTTATCGGAGCTGCAGGTCAAATCGGCTCGGAATTAGTAACAGCTTTACGCAAAGTACACGGCTCGGACAACGTGATTGCATCAGACATACGTGATGTACCGGATGATTTAAAAGACGGACCGACCGCCCTGTTGGATGTCATGGACGACAAACGTTTAATACATTTTGTTATTCGTCATAAAGTTACGCAAATATACCACCTTGCCGCTGTTCTTTCAGGCAACGCTGAGCGTTTGCCTATGCAAGCTTGGCATATCAATATGCAAAGTATGATGAATGTGCTGGATTTGGCTCGCGAAGTCGAAGAGTTGAAAAAAGTATTCTGGCCCAGCTCTATCGCCGTGTTCGGACCAACAACACCTATGAATGATACGCCGCAACTTACCGTCATGGAACCGACTACAGTTTACGGTATAAGCAAACTTGCCGGCGAACGTTGGTGTGAGTATTTTTATAACCGTTACAATGTAGATGTCAGAAGTATTCGATACCCCGGATTAATCAGTTATAAAACCGAAGCCGGAGGCGGAACAACAGATTATGCCGTAGAAATTTATTACGAAGCTCTCAAACAAAAAAAATATGAATGTTTCCTTAAAGAAAACACCTACTTACCTATGATGTTCATGGACGATGCCATTGATGCTACGATAGCTTTGATGGAATCTCCGGCTGAAAAACTAAGCACTCGCTCGGCATATAATGTTGGTGGTATCAGTTTTTCGCCAAAAGAAATCGCCGAGGAGATAAAATTGCACATACCGGATTTTGAGATAAACTATAAACCCGATTTTAGGCAAGCAATTGCAGACAGTTGGCCTCAAAGCATCAATGACAGCCTTGCCCAACATGATTGGGGCTTAAAAACCAAGTTCAATCTCAAGCGCATGACCAATGTTATGCTTGAGGAGGTTGGTAAAAAACTAAAATAAACTTTGAATAACAATACTTCGTTAGAATTTAGACGTTAGATATTAGAAATTAGACTCAAGTTGCTAAATTTCAATCGGTTACAATCATTTTTCATAACTTAGAAATTTTCTAATATAACTTGCAATAAATCAATATCTTACAAAAATTATTAACGGACTATTGAT
>DYOJ01000581.1 GCA_020720705.1 Acetofilamentum sp. | reverse complement strand
TTTTTAGATCGAATAAATAAATCGTTCCAAGTTTGTCTTGCACGAATAAATCCGCCTTTACAACTTTTAGCGCATTCATTTTTCCTTTATGGGAAACGGCTCTGATTTTTTCTGTTTCAGCAGTCTCGTTTGAATTAGATTCCCCAACGCTTAAATCGTTGATAATGTCTTGAATGACCTTTTGAGCTTCCTGGCTGATTTGATTGCCAACTACAAATTGGTG
The DNA here is from genome assembly GCA_020720705.1 of Acetofilamentum sp. Classification (GTDB taxonomy): domain Bacteria; phylum Bacteroidota; class Bacteroidia; order Bacteroidales; family JAADGE01; genus DYOJ01. The sequence continues at coordinate 1,887 of DYOJ01000581.1, read as the reverse complement.
GTGCGCTTCGGCAAAACGTGTTTTTGCAAGGGCAACTGCCACAGGTTCAAATATGGATGTTCCAAATGAAGTGTTTAGTGAATGGATGAATGAGTATAATGCCATCCGATCCTTTCCCAGCAACCTGAAGTGAAACGGCATGTTGTTAGCTTCGGGTTTGAAGTTTTGGAACTTATTTAGGAGACAGTTCTTGATAGTATTTTCTATTTGTTTGATGTTCTCTTTTGATAACGACATGATTCGCTCCTGTTATTTGGATTTCAAGTGGAATATTATTTCAGAATATGCGGCTTTATCGCGTTCTGTACGATTCAAGACAGGGCGTTTGAATTGATTGGCAATTCTCATTCCTGCACGTTCTGCAATGACAGGGTAAATATTATATTTGTCGTTTGCTACTAAAAAGACACTATAGTCATCTGCAAAAAACTTTTTGCAATTGCTTAGTACATTGGAAATGCCCTGAACATAAGATTCTCTAGCTTCTTTGCCTTGCCCTCTATTCATTGCTCCAATTTCAAATTCATCTTGGCGCGGAAAGCCGAATAGTTCATAAGCATAAGCATGTTGTTCGTGATAATCAATCAGCCCGATGTAGGGAGGACTGGAAAATATCCCATTGATTTTTTTTGTTTTTACGATTTCAGCGAGACTAGGTTGGTCGATATTGAGTTGATCCACAATATTGATATTTGTAGAGTCGCCTGTTAAGCAATATTGATATGTCTTGGTTCTTAACTTGTCAAACCTGCGCAGTCGCTCAAGTGTATCTTTGCTATATCTTTCCCACCAACTCAAGATTGAGAAAAGCGGCTTGCATATTTTTCCGTGCTTGGCGCAATAATAAATCGCTGAAACGGGATCAACCAGAGTCCCCAAATCAGCATGAGTTGTAGCCCGACAAGATCTGATAGTGCGGCTTAAAATAACTTGAATTACCCTTTTTGTGGCAGGGTCTTCAATTTGATTAACAAGCTCAATGACAAGGTCAATTTCCTGCCGCACTGGATTTAAATACCATTTATCTAAAAAGGAATGGTTTTTTTCTTGTTTTAGTTTAATTCCATATTTCTTGACCAAGTCAAAATATTTTGGAATGATTTCTTTTTCTTTTTCTGCACCGTATTTGTCTTGATTGATTTGCCCGCGCTGAACTTTGAATTTGTATTCGTGCGCGGGGAAATTTTCGTTGTTGAACTTGTTTAATGCTTGAAGTAAATTTTGTTCAAATTCTGGAATATTCAAAGAAGATAGAAAAACCTTTAGGGCTTTTGTTATTCTAACAATTTCTTTTTGAATATCAATCAAGTTGTGTTTTTCGATTTTTATGTTGCTGATCAGCGCGTTGAATGTGGAAATGTCAATACCTATGGCGTGTATTTCAAGTTCGTTAGCTTGAACCAAAGTGGTTCCGCTTCCACAGAATGGATCAAGAATTATGTCGCCAGGTTTGAAGTAAACTTCTTTTTTGAATTGATCGGTGTGGCTGTCTATAAAATATTCAACGAGTTGCGGAATAAATTTCCCTTTATATGGATGCAGTCTATGGACATGCTTTGTAGTGTCAGCCTCTTTTAAGTAATCGAATGACAAAGTCCAATTAACATCCTCACCCAAAGAGGCTTTCCAATCAATTTCCCTTTTACCGAGAAAAGATTGATAGTATTGGTCTAATTCGTTTTTTGATATTTTTGTAATTCCGTCTTGGGTGTATTTTCTAACGCGCCCATATTGAATAAGATAAGAAATATTAGAGGTTGTTACATTTTTATTCAATAAATCAGTCGCCCATTTACTTGCTTCTGAAATAGTTATTAGTTCCATTTTTGTATTCATTCATTGCTTCCTTTTTAGATTTACGATTTATAGAATACGATTTACAATCCC
>DYOJ01000043.1:6101-12277 GCA_020720705.1 Acetofilamentum sp. | reverse complement strand
TCTAACATCTTATGTCTAAAATCTAACGAAATATTATTGGTATGAAACGAAAACTTATCATTGCCGTTTCCGGTGCAAGCGGAGCGTTGTATGCAAAGCGGATATTTTTTAAATTAAATCAATTATCAAACCAAATAGCAGCCTGTGGCATAATAATGTCCAACAATGCTCGCCAAATTTGGCTTGAAGAACTTTCTGATGATTTGCCTGTCTTTGATTTTCCATTCCGTTTATACGGCAAAACAGATTTTTCCGCTCCGTTTGCCTCCGGCTCTGCCCAATATGAAACAATGATTGTCATTCCGGCATCAATGGGACTTATCGGGCGTATTGCCTGCGGAATATCGGACGACCTTGCGACACGTGCAGCAGATGTTATTTTGAAAGAACGCCGAAAACTTATACTCGTTCCGCGAGAAACCCCGTTCAGCCTGATTCATTTGAGAAATTTAACCGCCACAGCCGAAGCCGGAGCAATTATATGCCCTGCAAGTCCGTCTTTTTATCACAAACCGCAAACAATCGAACAATTGGCTGATACTGTTGTGGACAGAGTTTTAGACCTTGCCGGTTTTGACATCCAAACAAAACGTTGGAACGACGTGTAAAATTGAACCAATATTTTTTCTTTTTCTAAAAATTAAAAACAATATTTGTAATTGCATATCGAAGGCAAAAATAATATTAACTTTGTCGCCGAAAAATCAAAATATATGTACAGAACACACACTTGCGGCGAACTTCGTATCGCCGATTCAGGAAAGCAGGTTACGCTCAGCGGTTGGGTGCAACGCGTACGAGACAAAGGTAAAATGATTTGGATTGACCTCAGAGACCGATACGGAATTACACAACTTGTTGCCGAAGACGGCACAACAGATTCGGCTACCTTAGACTTGATAAAAAAAATCGGACGAGAATATGTTTTACAAGTTAGTGGAGAAGTTATTGAACGCGAGTCTAAAAATGCGAATATGTCCACCGGCGAAGTCGAAATTAAGATACTGTCTATAAATATTTTAAGTAATTCCGAGACTCCGCCGTTCACCATTGAAGAGGAATCTGACGGTGGAGAAGAACTACGAATGAGATACCGATTTTTAGATTTACGGCGCCCGAATCTACATCGAAATTTGATGCTCAGACATCGAATGGCTCAAATTGTCCGTAACTATTTGAGCGATAAAGAGTTTATTGAAGTCGAAACCCCGTTTCTCATAAAATCCACACCCGAAGGAGCACGCGATTTTGTCGTCCCCTCACGGATGCACGAAGGTAAATTTTATGCTTTGCCGCAATCTCCGCAATTATTTAAACAATTGTTAATGGTTGGCGGTTATGATAGATATTTCCAAATTACAAAATGTTTTCGGGACGAAGACTTCCGAGCTGACAGACAACCTGAATTTTCGCAAATAGATTGTGAAATGGCATTCGTAGAGCAAAACGATATTCTTGAAACTTTTGAAGGCTTGGTTAAACATGTGTTTAAAGTCGTTAAAGGTATTGATTTCACTGAGCCGTTTCAACGCATGACTTATGACGAAGCAATGGAGCGCTATGGTAATGACCGTCCGGATTTACGTTTCGGTATGCGTATTGTGGATTTTACGCAAATCGTTAAAGGTAAGGATTTTAAAATTTTTGATGAAGCTGAATATATAGGTGCAATTTGTGCCGAAACCCCGACAGAATATACCCGAAAACAATTAGATGCACTTACAGATTTTGTTAAACGTCCTCAAATCGGGGCAAAGGGGCTGGTTTATCTTAAATACGGAACAGACGGAAGTCTTAAATCATCGGCAGATAAGTTTTATTCAACAGAAGAATTGAATCGTTGGGTCGAGGCTTTGGGGGCTACTCCGGGAAGTTTAATTTTGGTACTTTCCGGAGACAAATCTCAAACACTTTCCGCCTTAAGTGAATTGAGACTCGAAATGGGAACACAACTCAACATGCGGGACAAAAACAAATACGCTCCGCTTTGGGTTGTTGATTTTCCGCTTTTTGAAAAAGACTCAACCACCGGAAGGTTACATGCAATGCATCACCCGTTTACATCTCCAAAAAAATCAGACCTTCATCTGTTGGAAACAGACCCGGTGAAAGTTAAAGCTGATGCTTATGATATTGTATTGAACGGAAGTGAGATAGGCGGAGGTTCAGTGCGCATTTTTGACAGAAGTATCCAATCTAAAATGTTTGATTTACTTGGTTTCAGCAAAGAAGAGGCAGAGGCTCAGTTCGGATTTCTGCTCAACGCTTTCAAATACGGAGCACCTCCTCATGCCGGTATTGCGTTTGGTTTTGACCGATGGGTAACCATTTTCAGTGGTTCTGATTCGATTCGAGATGTTATGGCTTTTCCGAAAAATAATGCAGGAAAAGACATCATGCTTGATGCTCCTGCTGAACTTCACGATGACCAACTGAAAGAGTTGAGTTTATCGGTGAGTTATCAAAAAAAGTAATTTAGCAAAATACCAACAGTCGTTGAGCTGTTTGCTTGGCGACTGTTTTTTCATATTTTTATATCAATAGTCTGTTGTTATTTTTGTAAAATATTGATTTATAGTAAATTATATTAGAAAATTTCTCCAATTGTAAGGTTAATGGTAACTATCTGGAATTGAGCAATTTGAGTCTAATATCTAACGTCTAAATTCTAAAATCTAACGAAGTATTGTATTTGAAACCACTACTAATTGTAATCGTAGGACCGACTGCTGTCGGAAAAACAGAACTAAGTATAAGGCTTGCGGAATTTCTTGATACTGAAATTGTTTCGGCTGATTCGAGACAGATATACAAGGAGATGACGATTGGAACTGCTGTTCCGAATCGTGATGAATTATCAAGGGTAAAGCACCATTTTATACAAACCATATCTGTTCACGATTATTATAGCGCAGGTATTTACGAAATCGAGGCATTAAAAAAGATTGATGAATTATTTGAACAAAAACAGCAAGTTATTTTAGTCGGCGGTTCGGGTATGTATGTTGATGCTGTATGTAAGGGAATTGATGACTTTCCGGAGATAGATATGGATGTCAGAAACGAACTTATACACAGATTTGAAACAGAAGGCGTAGATTCTTTGCGTTTTGAATTGATGAGATTAGACCCAAAATCATATAAACACATTGATTTGCAAAATCCGAAACGTATCCTAAAGGCACTCGAAATTACGATACAAACAGGAAAACCTTATTTTGATTATTTGACAAAACCAAAAAAAGAGAGGCCGTTCGACATTTTAAAAATCGGTATTGAGCGTCCGCGCGAGGACTTGTATGCGAGAATAAATAATCGTGTGGATTTAATGCTAAGTAGCGGTTTGGAGAACGAAGCGAAATATTTTTATGAAATTAAACATCTAAATTCATTAAATACAGTAGGTTATAAAGAGTTATTCTCATTTTTTGACGGTGAAATTGATTTTGATGAGGCTGTCCGACAACTCAAACGAAATACTCGACATTATGCAAAACGACAATTGACTTGGTTCAAGCGAGACTCGGAAATACATTGGTTCAGTCCCGATGATTATAGCGAGGTTTTGAGTTTAATCAAAAAAAATATCGCAATAAAAATAATAAATTAAATAATTAAACCATCTTTCATCGTGATTACGCGGTCGGAGAGTTCCGCGAGTTCTGTATTGTGAGTTACGATAATAAATGTATGTTGAAATTCTTTGCGTAAATCAAGAAATAGTTTGTGGAGGTCTCGTTTATTTTCGGTATCTAAACTTCCTGACGGTTCGTCTGCCAATATAACCGAAGGGTTGTTGATAAGCGCACGGGCAACGGCAATGCGTTGTTGTTCGCCGCCGGACATTTCTGCAGGTTTATGGTTTGCTCTGTGTTTTATGTTCAGAAATTCGAGTAACTCTAAGGCTCGTTTTTCAGCAATTTTCTTATTTTTGCCCGCTATCAGAGCCGGAATACAGATATTTTCAGTCGCAGTAAACTCCGGAAGCAGTTGGTGAAATTGAAAAACAAATCCGATATGTTTGTTCCTAAATTCAGATAACTGTTTGTCGGTCATCGTATTGAACGGTTTTTCGTTTATCAAAACTCTGCCGCTGTCTTGTTTCATCAGTGTTCCGATAATCTGAAGCAAGGTTGTCTTGCCGGCGCCGCTCGGTCCTACGATAGACACAATCTCACTTTTTTCAACTCGAAGGTTAATTCCCCTGAGAACTTCAACATGTCCGAATGATTTGCTGAGTGCTTCGACAATAATCATGTTTTGTGTTTGTTTATTCGGTGAATACTGTATCCTAATCCCAATTCACTAAAATGTGCAACTCCGAAATATGTTTTCAGACCGATTCCGACATCGAATTTTGGGTTTAGTGAATATCTAAATGCGATTCTCAGATATGTTTTTTCTGAATAATCAGGGCTTCCGTAAACGTAGAACCCAAACTGTAACGAAGAGTAAAAATTTCCGTAATATCCAACCCAAGTGAGATGCAAGCCATTGTAAAAAGCAGTCCGCTTTGATGTTCCTAAAATTGTATCTATAGGACTAACATCTGCAATTGCAAAATCATAAAACATATCAGCTCCAATACCGTATCCGTACCGAATTTTCGGTCTGTAAATATAATCGAACATTATACTAACCACAGAATATATATTGCCGTTGATGCTTTTTTGTCGTTTACCGTAAGATGTAATAACAGTGAAAATGCTTGACTTTAAATATTTTACAGTATCTACTATTGCTTTGTCGGCAGTTTTTTTATGTTTCGATATTTGAGCCGAAAGTCCGAAATGAATTCCTACGTGATTTAATCCGCTATTGGGTTTTTTAAATCCACCGTTTGATAAATGCGTAAGTGCAAGTCCGGTTGAAAATTTAAGTGCTTTGTTTTTATAATAGAAGTCTAATGAAGGATTCAAATATGCGTTCAAGTGAGAACTAACCGCTATGTTGTAAGGGTTGTTAATAGGGTCGAAGATTTTGTTTAAATATGCTACACCCCCCGACATCGAAAATTGTAAACCGGTTTGTTTATATTTGAAAATTGATTGTCCGTAATTCATGTACAAAGCATAAGCCTGCCCGAGAATTGTCTTGTTTTTTAAATCGCTATAAAAGAATCCGAACCCGAAAGTCGGGTTTTTACGTGCGCGCAACCATTCTTGTTCTCCGTTCGTTATTGTGTTGACAGTAACAGCAATTGTCGGAATTCGACCGTTTAAAAAATAATAAAACGATTTGTGATGCGGCATTATTACACCGTAAGATGTTTTAATATCAATGGCATCTGCTCGGAATTGTGCGTTTGCGGTAAACACAAAACTCAATAAAATTGGCAATATAAGTGCTTTGATTATTAATTCACTACGCATAAATAAGCCTTCAAATTCTCAGATATTTAAAAAATGTATTAATTCTTCGTAACGCTCCTCAAGTAAGCTTTCCATTTCGTCATTATCTGTATATGCTGCTTTAATGTTGTAGCCGAAACGCTCAAATGTTTGACGTACAGGACCAAAGTCGAGTGTGTTTATTTTTATGGTAAGCTCTATTTTGGTTGTATCCGGGTTTGAATTAATGTATAGACTTAAAACTTTAGCATCGTTGCTTTCAATAATTTGAGCAATTTGGCTCAGGCTATAGTCGAGCGTAGCCATTTCTAAGATGAATACAGCTCCCGGATTATCGGCGGCTGTAAACTCTGCAAAATAGTGAACCAAATCATGCAGAGAGATAACCCCCATGTATTTATTGTTTTTATCAAGCACCGGCACAATGGTCAATTTTTGTTTTGAAACTGCACTGATTACCTCATAAACATGTACATCGGAATATACAAACGGTCGTAATAAAGTGAGATTGTGTGCCCCTAATTTCTTGTTCGAAAGTTCGTAGTCAAAAATTTCGGTGTCTGAAATCAACCCCAAAAATTCATAATTATCTCCCACAACAGGTAAGTGCGAAATCCTGAAAATTTCCATCCAATTCAGAGCGTTCATGCCTGTTTCGCGGATAGAAATTGCCGGAACAACATCGGAGATTAAATCTTTTGCAAGCATGTTGCGAAACAATTTGTAATTTTTTTTACTAAATCGGAACAAAACATGTAATTTTGCTTCCCGAACAATACAAAAGTATATAAAATTTTTGATTCAAACATATTATATTTTGATTTC
>DYOJ01000043.1:0-6001 GCA_020720705.1 Acetofilamentum sp. | reverse complement strand
GATGATTTTGTCAGGATGGTTTGCGAAGTTAAACCTACTCAGGTTACGCTTGTCCCTGATGCTCCCGAAGCGCTCACCTCAAACGCCGGATGGGACACCTTGAAATACAGGTCGTTTCTTTCTGAAATCATATCTGAATTTAAGAAAAACGGTATCCGTACTTCAATTTTCATAGAGACGAAACTCGAATTGTTTGAACAAGCTGCACGTACAGGAACCGACCGAGTTGAACTTTATACCGAACCTTATGCGACCGAGTTTTTTACCGACCGAACAAAAGCTGTTGCTCCGTTTGCGCGTGCTGCTAAACATGCACACGAACTCGGACTTGCAATAAATGCCGGGCATGATTTAAGTTCCGAAAATTTGAATTATTTTATCAAACATGTTCCAAATGTGGCTGAAGTCTCTATCGGACATGCTCTTATTTCGGAAGCTCTGTATCTTGGTTTGCATAATACAATTCAATTGTATTTGAATAAATTGAGAACTTGAAATTGCTCTTGTCCTCAAATATTTTTTTGTAAACAATAGAGAAAATTATATCTTTCGGCTTCAAAAAAATCAGCGTCAATGAAACAGATATTTTTGTTTTCATGCTTCATTTTTCAACTATTTTTACTCCATGCACAGATAAATCGGCAGGGCATACCGTTTATGCGACAATATACCGATGCTGAATACGGAGATGCCGGTCAAATATGGGCTATTGAACAGGACTCTCGCGGAGTGATGTATTTCGGAACGAATTACGGCTTAATGCAATACAATGGTAACGAATGGAAATTATTTGATATTGAACGTAGTACATCAGTATTTTCACTTGCCAAAAGCAAACAAGACGTCATTTTTTATGGTGCTGTCGGCGATTTCGGATACATTGATTATCAATCGGACGGAAAAAAAATTGTTGTTTCATTGCTCGACCGACTTAACAATGTTGAAATCGAATTTGGAAATGTATGGAAAACCCATGTTCTCGGAAATAAAGTTTACTTTCAAAGTTTTGAGCAAATTTTTGAATATGATTTTTCAACCGGAACAACTGAAACTGCCGACGAAAAATCAAAATTAAGCACTTATTTGCCGGAGAGTAAAAAATTTCATCTTTCATATACCGTTAATGGGAAATTATATGTCTTAGATATTGGACATGGATTAAAGGTATTGAATAATAATAAGTTTGAACTCATAAAACAAGGAGAATTTTTTGCCGATATGCGCATTTATGCCATGCTGCCCTACGATTCTAACAGGTTACTTATCGGTACGCGTTCCGGATTTTACTTATATGATGAACGCAAACAAGAGCCTATTACTCCTTTTGAAATTAAATCAGGCGAGGCATTAATGTCGGCTTACCTCTATAACGGTATCGAATTATCGGACGGAAAATACGCCTTCGGTACACTCTCCGGTGGGACTTTTGTGATGGATAAATTCGGCATAATTACAGAAATATATTCCGAGAACTCAGGATTAGCAGAAGGCAGTGCACTTGCTGTTTTTTTTAATAAATCACAAAGCAATCTTTGGATAGGCACACAAACAAACGGCATATACAAATTAAACATAAAAAGTGGGTTTCGTGAATGGAACGAACACAACGGGCTGAATTTTACCGCAACTGATATTGAAACGTTCAACGGCGAAACGTTTTTTGCCGGAACTTCCGGAATTTACAAAACCGGGACAAATCCGGAAACAAATTTCTCGGAAGTTACCGGTTTAATTCCTGCTCCCGCGTGGGATTTATCCAAATATCAAACACCGGAAGGACAGATTCTGCTCGCCGGAACACAAATCGGACTGTATGTTATACAAAATGATTTAAGTTTTGATAAATTACTTGACGGATATTTTAAATCCATTTATACACTCCCTTCAGACTCCTCTAAAATTGTTTTCGGTTTCAATTCCGGTTTTGGTATCGGACAATTCAACCCAAGCACAAAAAAAATAGATATTCTTTTTCAAACAGATACACTCGTCAGAAATGAAATTGTATCCATCGGAGAAGACCCGACAAACGGAGCACTCTGGCTCGGAGCTTCGGCAACAGGGTATTATCTGATTAAAGATATTGCAAAACCCGACAAAATTTTGCACGTTGATTCGACACAAGGAATCCCTTTGACCGGCGAATTCTTTGGCGTATATTCTGACAATAAAGAACTTCTTTTGTACAACGGCGGCGGCATATTTACCTTCAACTATACTACAAATAAAGCCGAACGTTACAAGCCGTTCTCAAAACTGTTTGAACATTCAAACCTCGGTGTTTACAGAATATCTCCTACAGAAAAAAACTACTGGCTTGGTTTGTTTTCAACAGACAGAACTCTGAGCACATGGGAAGGACTTGTGAAAATTACCGAAAAATCGCCCGGTGTGTTTACGAAGGATTCCTTATTTGCTCAAATCCTGCCCCAAAAAGTGCCCTTTGCCATTACTCAAAACGCTTACAAATTGTGGATTGCCAACAGTAAAGGTGTATATTTATTCGATACAAATTCGCTTGGTGCGGATACTTCTCGTTTTCTAACCCTCATCAGCAAAGTGTTTACGGCTAAAGATTCGGTGATTTTTGACGGCGATTTTTTCGAAGAATTTGAGGGAACAAATACTGCTGTGCAAACCCAACCGAACAGATTGATTCCAATGTTATCATACAGACATAATGCGCTGACTTTTATGTTTTCGGCTCTGTTCTTTGATAACGAAACACGCACCGTTTACAGTTACAGACTTATTGGCGATGACAATGAGGAATGGTCCAATTGGTCTGCTTTAACTTCGGTTCGATTCACAAATTTACGAGAGGGAAACTATGAATTTCAAGTTAAAGCTCGGAATATTTATAATGTCGAAAGTTCGGTTTCATCATACCGATTCTCAATTTTCCCGCCTTGGTACCGGACTTGGTGGGCGTACTTGATTTTCGGAATTACCGCTGTCGTTCTTGTTATTTTAATTATAAAACGATATACCCGAAAGTTGCGAAAAGAAAAAGAACATCTTGAATATTTAGTGGACGAGCGGACACAAGAAATTCAAATGAAAAATGTTGCACTTCAACAATCAAAAGAAGAAATCGAAGCGCAACGAGATGAAATTGAACAACAAAGAGACAGAGTTTCGGAACAATTAGAAAAAATAGCAGAATTACACCACAGTATCATGGACAGTATCCGGTATGCAAGCCGAATTCAAACAGCTTTGTTGCCTCCGGATGAGTTTTTGAACACGTATTTATCGTCCCACTTTGTTTTGTTCAGACCCCGAGATGTTGTCAGCGGCGACTTTTATTGGGCTACACAAAAAAATAATACCGTGTGGATGGTTGCAGCAGATTGCACCGGACACGGCGTTCCGGGTGCGTTTATGAGCATGCTGGGGATGTCGTTTTTGAACGAAATTGTGATTCAAAAAAACATAACGGCTTCGCATGAAATTTTAAATCACATGCGTGAAAGCGTAAAACGGTCGTTACGACAAACCGGCAAAGACAAAGAAGCCAAAGACGGTATGGATTTAGCGCTAACGAAAATTGATTTCGATACAATGACTGCTGAATATTCCGGCGCTTATAATCCTCTATATCAATACCGTGATGCCGATGTGATACGGCATAAAGCAGACAGAATGCCTATCGGAATTTATATAAAAGAAGCCGAAAGTTTTACCCAAAATATAATTGAAATAAAAAAGGGAGACCGTCTGTATATGTTTTCAGACGGGTATGTTGATCAATTCGGAGGTCCCAAAAATTTGAAACTCGGCTCCGGAAAATTTAAGGATTTGATTGTAGAATCTGCTCAAATGACAATGTCCGAACAAAAAAAACATTTGAACGATTACATCGAATTTTGGATAAATCACCCTGACAGAAACGGAAAACTCCAAGAGCAAGTGGATGATATTTTAGTTATCGGAATAGAAATTTAATCATGGAAAAAAAATCAATGCACATCGCAGTTGCCGGAAATATAGGCTCCGGAAAAACGACATTAGCCGAACTTCTTTCAGTACATTACGGATGGGATGCACTGTACGAAGATGTCGTAGATAATCCGTATCTTACTGATTTTTACGAAGATATGCTTCGTTGGTCTTTCAATCTGCAAGTATTCTTCCTGAATAGCCGTTTTTATCAAGTTTTAGATATCCGAAATTCCGGAAAAACAATCATTCAAGACCGCACAATATACGAAGATGCTCATATTTTTGCACCAAATCTCCACGATATGGGGTTGATGCACAGCAGAGATTTTGAAAATTACAGCAAACTGTTTAAACTGATGAGTACCATGGTCAAGCCGCCGGATTTGCTGATATATCTCAAAGCCTCCGTGCCGTCTCTTGTCAATAATATTCAAAAAAGAGGCAGAGAGTTTGAAAACAGTATTCGTATTGACTATTTGACCAAGCTAAACGAACGTTACGATGCTTGGATAAATAACTATAAACTCGGAAATTTGCTGATTATTGATGTAAGCGGTTTTGATTTTAAAGAAAATCGTAAAGACCTCAGCAGCATAATTGATTTGGTGGATTCACAGTTACACGGAATATTTTAACTGCCGATAATTTCGCCTTTTAAAAGAACAGTGTCAATCAGAGAATTACCATAAGAATACAAAAAAAACTCAATTGTCGGAATGGGTTTTGTGATAATCACATTCGCATAATTCCCGATTCGAATACTGCCGGTTATGTCCGTAACATTCATGGCATAAGCAGTGTTTATTGTACCTGCATTCAAACACTCCTGAGCAGTCATGCGGTGATTTATCATGGCAAGTGAAAGCATCAACTTCATATTCCCGGAGGGCGACGAACCCGGATTGTAGTCCGATGCAACAGCCAAAGGTAAACCGGCATCTATCATTTTGCGGGCGGGGGCATGCGGTAAGTTTAGGAATAACGCCGCTCCGGGCAAAATTGTCGGCATAGTTTGCGATTGTTTAAATGCTTCAATTTCAGAATCTCCGACATACTCCAAATGGTCGGCTGATAGTGCATTGTATTTACAAGCAATTTGAACGCCGCCTGAAAAATCAAGCTCGTTGGCGTGTATTTTTGGGCGAAGTCCGTATAATGCGGCGGCTTTTAAAATTTTCTCAGTTTCGGGAACTGTGAAAAAACCTTTATCGCAAAATACATCCGCAAAATCAGCCAAGCCCTCTGCGGCTACCTGAGGCAGAGTTTCATTGACAACCAAATCCACATAATCCGATTGCCGCCCTTTGTATTCACTCGGAACAGCATGAGCGGCAAGATAAGTTGCTTTTATTATCAGCGGTGTTTCAGCTTTTATTCGCTTTATCACGCGAAGCATTTTCAACTCTTCGTCCGGATATAAACCGTAACCGCTTTTAATTTCCACGGCGCAAGTGCCTTGTTCCATAATCTCTCGAATACGTACCCGCGACTCTTCAAATAATTCATCCTCCGAAATAAGTTGTATTTTTTTTGCCGAGTTTAAAATACCTCCCCCTCGCCGTGCAATTTCCTCGTAACTCAATCCTTTTATTTTGTCAATATATTCAATTTCACGACTGCCGGCATAAACCAAATGTGTGTGCGAATCAACAAACGAAGGCAGCACCATCTTATTTTGGGCATCAATTTCGGTGTCGTACATACGATTTTGAATTAAATCCGACATCTGTCCGAAATTGGAAATCAGACCGTTTTCTATCTGCAAATACGCATCGCTAATGGATTGTAGTTCAGACATTTCAACACCTGATTTTTTAATAACGCCTGCAGAGTTTATCCCGTACAGCGTTTTGATATTTTTTATTAATATTGAAGCCATTTTCTATAAAATTTCTGTCAAAGTTAAAAATAATGTTATTTGCAATTCAATTGTCCGTTGTGTTTTTTGTAAGATATTGATTTATTGATGATTGTATTGAAAAGTCGGAAATATACAATAATTGGTATCCACTCAAAAAAGTATGGTAAAATTATATCTTCCTAAATATCAACAAAT
>DYOJ01000580.1 GCA_020720705.1 Acetofilamentum sp. | reverse complement strand
ACAATGAATTGCGAATTTCAATATACTTTTACGACCTTTTTAGACCGGACTCATAAATGGTTAGATTTTAGTATTTTGATGTTAGCTATTTGACTCAAATCACTTAATTCCAATTAGTTACAAACAATTTTGTTGTTAGAGAATTTTTCAAATCAAATTTACAATAAATCAGCATCTTACAAAAAAATATTACGGATTTTTGTATAAAGTTGAATGAATAAAAAACCAATGACCAATGACCAATGACCAATGGCAAATGGCAAATGACTGATATTAATCAGCACCGGCAAAAGTTAAAATATACCCGTTGCAATCAGCAATTGTAAATTCCATGGCACCGTAAAACGTTTGTTCTAAGGGTTTAATGATTTCAACACCTGCAGAGATACGCTGATAATAACCTTCAACATTTTTAACTCGAAAATAGAGCGTAAATGTACCTCCGACCGGGATATTTGCAAAACGGGGCAACTCACTTGCGAGGCTTTCTTGAGTTTGAAACATCACGACTGCATTTCCGTTCGTAACCATTGCCCAATCAAACTCGCCTTCGTCCGGCACACTCATGGTTAATTTGAATCCAAGATGTTCTTCATAAAACATTACGGTTTTGTTTACATTACCGACCATTAAATTAGGGCTTAAACTTTCCATATTTTTGATATTTTAAAACACAAATCTAAGAATATTTCTTATTAAATCAAAAAAAAATTACATAGGCGTGAAAATCGGGACTATTGAATATTGAAATTGATTTACAACTACTTAGAAATATAATACAATCTGAAATCATATAAAAAAAATTAAAAAAGACAGACAAACTGTCTTGTTCTGCATGCTCATATCTGAATTCTGAATAGACTACTTTCAATGGGAATCTGTTGTGAATACGAATTGCGATAAATATTTTACAATCTGACATTTGAAACAATCTAAACAGTCAACTTTCAACCGTAAACATTATAACACAGTAGATATGTTGTAAAACTTTAATTTTTTCATAACAAATTTAAAAAAAACATCTAAATTAGCATCGTAATTTTTAAATCATAAAAAAATGAAACGTATTTTAATTATTATTTTTTCAGTTACAGTATTCCTTGGTCTAAACTCTTGTGAATCAATAGGTGAAGCCCAGGCAACCGCAGATGAGTTTTTTGCAGCTTTGAAAAGTAACAACATTGAGCAAGCGATGACTTTTTTTGACAAAAGTATGTTTGACGAGTTTGGCGAAGATAAAATAAAAGGTTTGCTCGAGCAACACAATACTAATTTTGCCGGTATTTTATCGTATTCAAAATATGGATTTCACACCAACACCGCAAACGGAGTTACGAAGGTTATGTTAAAATTTAAAGTAGAAACTGAGAATGGGATTGTTTTTGAGCGACTTGAGTTCATCAAACGCGGCGAAGAATACAAATTAAACGGATATTTTTTCAACACCGACCAGTCTAAAATTGATGCCGAATAATGCAAAATTAGCGAGAAAATAAGTACATAAATTAAAATAAAACGAGAATATGCAAAAATTTAAAACATTATTTAGCGTAACGCTGCTTGTAGCAGCCCTATCAGGGTGCGGAGCTGTCGAAGATGCTCAAGTTGTTGCGGATAAATTTTACGAAGCAATGAAAATCGGCGACACCGATTCGGCTTTAAAACTGTTTGATGATAAAATGTTTGAAACATTCGGAGAAGAGAAGGTAAAAGAACTTTTAGTTCAACATAACACTTTATTTCCGGGTATTAAATCTTATACAAAATATGCGTTTTCTACCAAAACAAAAAACGGAATTACAGGTACAATTTTGCATTTCGAACTGGAGACAGCTAATGGCAAAGTATTTGAACGATTGGAGTTTGTGAAGCGAGATGACGGTTTCAAACTTTCCGGTTATTACTTCAGTGCAAACAAATCCGAAGTGGAAACGGAAACTGAATAATCAAAAAATAGTATTCAAACAGAACAAAATGTGAGAAAAGACATCCGAAAGAAATTCGATGTCTTTTTCATCCTTCCGTGTGCGTTGTCCTCTGTTGCTATTTCGTTGATTTTCAAATTGCTGTCAAAATATAACATCAAACTTTTTCCGGTAATTTTATACAATTATTTA
>DYOJ01000579.1 GCA_020720705.1 Acetofilamentum sp. | reverse complement strand
TAATAATCAAATATTTGTAAGATGCTAATTCCAAAATCAGGAACAATATGTTGTAAATCGAATATTGAAATATTTATTTCTCAAAACTACTTAAAATTTTTTAGAAATTATCATATTTTGACGATTTGATATTTTGAATTTAAATATATTTTGGCTAAAATATTGAATTGTAAATATTTATGACACAGTATGAAATTCCGATAATTTAATTTTGCACACATTCTTATTTTGAACTCAGAAAATATTAAAACTCTTATTCGGAAAATGTTATTTTTGTGAAAAATATTGTGATGAAACTTAGTCTCGGATTTTCAACCTGTCCCAACGATACTTTCATTTTTGACGCAGCCATACATCATCGAATTGATACTGAAGGTATTGATTTTGAATTGATTATGGAAGATGTTGAAGAGCTTAACCGACGAGCATTTCGCGGCGAATTGGACATAACAAAACTTAGCTATCATGCGTTCGGACATCTTACCCATAACTATCGCCTCGCCTCTGCCGGGAGCGCATTGGGGCGTAACAACGGACCTGTGATAATCTCGAAACGACATATAAATCAAGCAGATATACCAAAAATGCGTATCGGTATTCCGGGTAAATATACCACTGCAAACTTGCTGCTCGGAATTGCTTTCCCTGATGCACAAAACAAATTCGAGTATCTTTTTTCCGACATTGAACAAGCTTTACTCAACGATGAAATAGATTTAGGACTGATTATTCACGAAAATCGGTTCACGTATGAATCACGGGGCTTGCAAAAAATTATTGATTTAGGTGAGCATTGGGAGCAAACGACCGGTATGCCGATTCCGCTCGGAGGTATAGTTGTCAATCGGCGTTTACCTGACGATATTGCACAGAAAACGGATAGAATTATTCGCAAAAGTTTAGAATATGCTTATCAAAATCCTAATGCCGGACTTCCGTTTATCAAAAAATATGCACAAGAGATGGACGAAAACGTGATGCAAAAACATATCTTGTTGTATGTAAATGAATTTTCGCTCAACTTGGGTGATTCAGGAAAATCTGCCGTTAAATTTTTACTTAAAACAGCCGAACGAAAAGGTTTGATATGCAATGTAAGAGAAGATATTTTTGTAAGCTGACCTCGTTATCTTTTTTTTTACCAAACAAATATAAAAACAAAATTCAGCAAAAATAAGTCGAATGGATTTTCCTTCCGGCTAAAATATTAAAATCTTAAAGTGCATCAATTCAATCGAAAGCATCAATCTTCAATTTTACAAAATGTTTATTATTATGAATGTTTGTAAATATTATTTGTCGTTTTTATAAAAATGTTTAATTTCGCGTTCCGAAAGTGTGAACAATTCGTAAAGTTAAATTAGCCAAACAAGAATGTAGCATAAAAGTTTGTGAGGTTTATTATTTTGACTTTTGATTAAACAGTAATGAATTTACATAAGAATTCTTATGCAATCTATAATTGACGATTTGAATTGGCGTTATGCCGTAAAAAAATTCGACCCCAAACGAAAGGTTAATCCTAAAGATGTTGAAGTTTTAGTTGAAACGATGAGACTGACTGCAACTTCTTATGGCTTAATGCCTTTCAGGTTGTTGGTAATTGATGATAAGGCAACAAAAACAAAACTTAAAGAAGCCTCATGGGGGCAGTCGCAAGTTGAAGAAGCCTCACATGTTTTTGTTCTTTGCAATATTCTTAAACCCGGCACAGCCGAAGTGGATGCTTATCTGCAATTAATCAGCAAAGAACGTGAGATACCCCGCGAGAATTTAGACGGATTTGCACAAAGGCTTAATGAAAAACTAAAAGCACCTGACGAAGAACTGTCCAATTGGTCGGCAAGACAAGCCTACATTGCGTTGGGCGCACTGTTGACTGTTTGTGCATCAAGACGCATTGACGCCTGCCCGATGGAAGGTTTCGACCCTAAAAAATATAATCAAATTCTCAACCTGAACGAAAGAGGGCTTAATGCTGTCTTGGCAGTTCCGGTAGGTTATCGGGCAAGGGATGATAAATATCAGTTTGTGAAAAAAGTTCGCCCCCCTCGCGAAGAATTTGTGATAAAATAGTTCGGGATACTTTCGGGCAGATAAAAAATGTAAAACTTTTT
>DYOJ01000578.1 GCA_020720705.1 Acetofilamentum sp. | reverse complement strand
TTTTCGAGGTGTGTAAATTTGCCCCTTCGCATTTTACTGACGAAAGTATTTACACTTGCCCGCCGGATTACATCAGCGAGTTCCACCTGCTTTCGGGCAAGCTCCAAATTTGAAAACTGCCTCATGTAGTCCCAAAAATTTATGATTGTATCGCTCATGGTAATTTTAATTTATCTGTAATGTCATGGTATAAGTTCCATCTTTAAATTCCTTTTTTCCGTGATAATGTCGGTAAATAAATGCGTC
This sequence comes from Acetofilamentum sp., assembly GCA_020720705.1. Taxonomy (GTDB): domain Bacteria; phylum Bacteroidota; class Bacteroidia; order Bacteroidales; family JAADGE01; genus DYOJ01. Next base: position 1,878 of record DYOJ01000578.1, on the reverse strand, counting down.
TGCAATCAAAAGCGTTTGATCATCGTTGCACACAACTACGACACCTGTTTCGGTTTCTTTGATTTCGGCATTTAAGCCTTGCATGACTTTTTGAAGTCCGAGTATGAATAATCTGTCCATGTTTGAAATACTTTTTTATTTTTAAAAATTATTTTAATACTGCATATCAAAATTTTTTCGTTTTAATATCAAACTTGGTTACATTTGCATATTAAAGTTGTGAAACTTTGATATGCAAATACAGATAAAGTTATGTTGAAAATCCAAATAAATGTTTAATTATTTTACAATAAAATGTTTATTTAGAATGATTCTAAATATATAAACATGGTTATTAGGCAGTTAGATAAATTAATGCAAGCAAGGAAACTCACACAAAAAGATGTAGCAAACATCATAAATGTGAGTCAAAATGCAATAAGCAACATAATAAAGAGGGGTGATTTGAAAGTTTCACAACTAAATAAGATAGCGAAATACTTCAATGTCCCTGTAAGTTATTTTTTTGAAGAAAGCGGGACCGGCGGAAACATTGTTCAAACTGCCAACGGGAACGGGAACGGGAATAACCAAAATATTGCACTGCAAAATCAATGCTCCGAGTTACAACAAAAGGTAAACGAACTCAATGAGCAAGTCATAAAATGCCAAGAAGAGTTAATTCAATACATAAAAAAGGAAAAATAAGACTTTGAAAAAAAAGTCGTAACTTTGCAATAATAAATATAATTATGATACAGAAAAAACAAGAAAATGTAATTATAACAATATTGTTACAATTCATACACAAAACAAATTTTGATGTATTACTTACAGACGATTTGAGACTTTTAGAACTATTTAGAGATGTTCTGACTACGGCAAATACTGTTTTGGAAAGTTCCGAAGATTTATACGGCGAGCTGTCGTTACAAGAAGCTCAAACCGAACTGAAACGTTTAGACGGCATGTACAACGTCATACACGGTTTTGTAATGCTCATGGAATCGGATTTGTCCGAACATGAAATCAGCATTTACAATGCCGAATACGAGCGTTTGTTGCAAAACATGGAAGACATCCGCGAGGGCTTGGAATTACAGGCAAGCAACGAATTTCGGGACACGATGCACAAAATTTCAATCGGCGACCATTCCGACTTTAAACGTATCGCATGAGTTACAAGGTTGAAATTACCAAGCAAGCCGAGAAAAACCTTGCAAAACAGCAACTCTATATTCGCGAGCATTTTCAGACGTGGGTAGATACAGAGCTTTGCGAAAATCCGCACACGGCACACGAGGGAATAGTAAAAAACGCAAAACATGAAGGTTTGCAGGTTTACAAAAAACGTTTCGGCAGTTTTCGGGCATTATTCACAATAAACGATGAAATTGTTAGCGTAGTTGTTTATGATTTCGACTCGCGAGGGCAAGTGTACAAGCGGTAAAATTTAACGGATACAAAGTTAAAGAAAAACAGATTCGTTTTTCTTTTTTTTAGCCCGTAATTTTAAAAAAAACCTTGTTGAGTTGCATGGATGTTGAATGATTGTTGAATAGTATATAATAATTTAAAATATTAATAATAAACAACTTATACACACATTTTTCAACAATTCAACAATTCAACAAGTTTTTAAAGAAATTTATTTTTTTCATTTTGTCCCACAAAATCTTAAATCAATATAACATTAATCGTAACCGCTTTTTTTTAGATGCTTTTATAATTTTGCAATTTTGCATAAACCAAAAAAAAGGAGTAAAACCTTATACATGAGCAAGTTGCAACCATGCAAACGGCACAAAAACGGCACGAAAAGAATGAAAAATATGGAATCAGAATAAACACAACAGTTTGACTACCAGCGTTATAAATATTAAAGCAGAGTGCCAATTA
>DYOJ01000577.1 GCA_020720705.1 Acetofilamentum sp. | reverse complement strand
ATTTCACTTTGGAATAAAAAAAATGTATTTGCATTGTCATACAAATACATTTTTTGTTTTAGCTAAAATTTGCAAATATCAGGAAATTAGCTTGTTAGGGTTGCGGATAAAGTTGCGACATGTTGCGGTAGCCGGGCAAGTCAAGATACCAATCTTGGTAAAGTGTGCCTCCGGAATTTGCCCATTCCTGAAATTTCAGATAGCCTTCTTCAATTCTCACCGATTCGTAGGGGTGATAAAATTCGCCTGCAATGTTTATCGCCCACGGTTTGCCTTCTTGCGTAATATAGCTTCTGCCGGATTCAAGATTGCTGTCGTCGTCGGAACTGCCGAACAGTGCGGTGTTCATCAACGCTGAGGGCATCATGCCGGAAAGGTGTATTTCGATTCGGCGGTCACCGTTTTTAACAATAAACGGATTGTATGGCACATTTCCCAAATCGTTCAAAGAGACAGGTTGCACCAGCGCAATACTGAGGTTGAACGTATCGGGCTGCACAAATGTAGAGTTGCGGTGTACATTAACCATACCTTGACTGTCGAAAAAGTATTGAGCATCGTCAAAAATTGGGATAACTGTTTGATTTTGATTGAGTTCCGTTCCGTTTCCGGCAATGTTGAAATAATTATCCGGACTAAACTCTGCTCCCGAAACTGATGCGATAAGTGTAGGCGCAATCGGCATCTGAAGCGCAAATCCGTTGTGGAATCCGGCTCCGATGGCGCGTATGGACATCTTTGCATCTATCTTAGCCACAAGGTTTTGGGCATTTGTAATTTGGTTGAATTGATAGGACAACACCAAGTCGTTAAAATCATAGTCGCCTTCGGAAGGCCACAGGTCTTCATACGCGAGGGTCGAATTTACAGAGAAATTGTCAAATGCTAATTCGGGGTCGTTCGGGTAATCGTCGTTATCATCCGTAACACCGTCTCCGTCAGAATCTATAGGGTCTTGAATATCAATAATATCATCATCCAAAACGGCATCTTCGGGTGTAACGGTGGCGTAAAAAACAACATCGTTAAAATCGTTATCGCAACCTGAATAGCTGCGTTTTAAATCTTCAAATCCGATAATGTATCGGTTCGTATTTTGGTCGTGCAACATTACGGCATGTTGTTGTAAATCAGGCGTATTTTCGGGATTCAAATACGAATCCGAATACACTTTGTATGTACCCGTACCTACGGGGCTTGTTGTCCAACCTTGTGCGGCTACAAACCAAGCAATAACCGTGTTTTCCGGAAATGTTCCGAGCAATACTTTGTCGCCCGAGTATAAGCCGCCGCCGCTGCCTGCATACGAGGCGTTCGGAAATATAATTGTCAAATTATCAATATCTTCGGCTGTTTGCGGTGCATTTCCCACTTCGTAGGTATAAAATCCGAATGTGTTTTTGAACCCCGCACCTTCATGCAAAAATGTGATGTAAACTTCACCTTCGTCTTGTAAAATAATGTTTGTGCAAGCAGTCGGGCTGAAAAGTTCGGGACGTGTAAGTGTAAGATTATGGTTTTCGGGCAAAGCGGCTGTAACCAGACTTAAAAATTCGGAAGTAATTTCATCTTGTCCGAATAAATAATTCGGAACACCTTGTGCGTCCCAAGCTCCGAGTGTATTCAGGTTTCCTGTTTTAATGCCCGCCGTAACAGCTTGTGAGGCAGAGTAATTGTGTGGTTCGTGCGTAATTTTGAGCACATTTCGAGGCGAGGTTATCGGAATTTTGTATTCGTTTGCAATGCCTACATGCGAGGGGCAAATGAACAATTCCTTTACATAAGTTTGCACGGTAAGCAAGGTTGAAAGTTTGCCGTCGGAGTCTGTCATGCCTTTAAACAGAGGTTTAAGGTCGGATTTTAGACCTTCGTCGTTGTAAGGGCTTTGTGTAAATATTTCAACATAAGCACGTTGTAAGGGTTCGCCCGAATGGTTTTTGAACGAAACCGATACATTTACGGGTTGTGTGGTTTTGTAACTCAAATCGCCTTCCGGCAATTCGGCAGTAATTTCGGCAATTACAGTTTCGTGTCGCAGTTGGTGGAAATCGTCGGTTGATGTGCACGACATCGCAAAAGCGAGCGCGAGCGTTACCATACCGTAAAAAATAAACTTTTTCATTTTG
>DYOJ01000042.1 GCA_020720705.1 Acetofilamentum sp. | reverse complement strand
GAATTTAATTGACATAAAATCAAGTATTTATACGTTTTCTTACAGACACTATTTACTTATCCGTTTATGGTTTCATTTTCAAAGCCTCATCAATATCAATAGTTTCGATGAGGCTTTTGATTTCTTCGCGTCCGAACTCGCCGCGTATTTGCATGGCGCCAAAACTGTCAGCTTCCTCAGCAAGTGCAATAACCTCAATTTTTTTTTCGTCATCATCACAAATGTAAACGGTAATTTTTGCCGTCTCTTTATTGATGGTCATCAAAATATCATATCGTTCGTCCGGCAAATTATTCTTGAGTTCGCTTGTTAGATTATTAATTGTTATGTTGTTGATTAACACGCGAATCGTCTCAACCTTTTCGATTGCTTTATCTATTTCCGGATTTTCTGTTTCAACCATAAGTCGCAACAAAAAAGGCGCAATTTTAAACGCTACAACTCCGTCTGCATTTTCGTATTTTGTGTAAAAGGCATCGAAATTTTCATTTGCATCGTTTTTGTTTCCGCACGCGCTTACAAAAACGAACACGATTAGGATGTAAAGAATATTTTTCATGTTTATTTGTATTTATTATATAATCAATATTTTACAAACGATTGATTGTCATTAGGAACAATTGCAACCGTGTCCGTATAATCCCTCCCTTGGGTGTCATAAATCTTTGGTATGTTTTTTTTATCGTTTTAAAGATTTTATTTTGAAGAGACGACCAAGAGTCGTCCCTTCGAGTTCGTAAGCAAACAAATCTGTTTTAAAATAGAGGTATTTTGAAAAAAGATTTTATCACGTATGATGGATTTCTTCGTTTTGTAATAGTTCGGGACAATACTCGGTCATCAAATAATTAAGCTCAGGGGCGATAGATTCCGCTTTTTGCTTAAAAAATTCGTAATTATGGATATGTCCGCGCTTGTAGTGTGTTGCTGCAAGTCGGTATAAAATTTCAACCTCGTTTGGTAAAAATTCCAAAGCTATTGACAACAATTCAACGGTGCGTTCGGGCGATAGTTTCTCTATCGTATCAGCATAGCAAAGCCATACTTTTAGCGAGAGCGGAGAGGTCTCAATAGATTTTTGCAAATGCAGTTCCGCTTTTTGGTACTGGTTTATTTCGTAAAAAACTCTCCCTGCAAGATAGTTCAATTCTGCATCCGATTCGTTGTTGCGCAGTGCTTTTAGGATATAATTTAAGCCTTCAAGCGTATCTCCGTTCAACAAATAGGCAGATGCTACGCCGTGCATGGCATCGGGGTTGTCGGCATCCGAGGCGAGTATTTTTTTATAATATCGCAGTGCAAGGTCGAAATTCTCAAGCCGTTGGTGGCAGTATGCAATGCCGCAGAGGGCATCTGCATTGCGCGGTTCAAGTTTCACAACCTCATCGTAGCCTGCGAGAGCTTTTTTATAGTTTCCTAATTTACTGTATTGCACCGCCTTATTGTATAGGGCAGATATGAAATCAGGTTTAATCGCCAGTGCAAAATTATATGCTTCGATTGCGCGTTCGGTCTGGGCAATTTCAGCCAAAACAACCCCGAGGTTATACCACGCATTGGCAGACATGGGCACTATCTCCAAATATTTTTGATAAAACTCGGCACTTTTCAGCAACTCACCGGAGCGTTCGTAGCAAAAAGCGGTATCGTAAATAACGTATTTGTTTTTGGGATTCAGCTTATAGGCTTGTCTCAAATATTCGAGTGATTTTTGGTAATTGCCGTTTTGCTCGTAAATGAAAGCTATAGACGACAGGGTGCTGTCATTTGTTCCGGCAAGTAACAGAAAATGTCTGAAATGTAAATCGGCATTTTTTTCGTCTTCCTTACGAACGAGTACGCAAGCCAACAAAAAGCGAACCTCAGGCTCGTCGGGTTGTAGGGCATAGAGTTGTCGAAGTAAGCGCTCGGCATCTTCGTCTTGGTGGGCATCAATTAAAAAGTGGGCATTTTTTAATTTCAGTTCCAAGCTGTCCGGGTGTTGGTTGAGGGCATAGCGCAGGGCATTTTGCGCTTCTTTCATTTTTCCTTTTTCGAGAAAATAATCAACTATCTCTTCAAACTCGCCTACATCAAAATAGTAGCGGGCGCGTTTTTTGAGCATGGTCAGGTATCTCCCCACATGAACTTTTTCGTTCAAGGATTTACTGCCGCCTGTTTGATTTGTCATAATTCGTAACTGTTTGATTTTGAGTAAATGTTTTTATTTATGAAATTTGATTGTACGTTGATAGGGGCAAAGCTATAAAATAGTTTTGAAAATAAGCAACTTACAAGCTATTTTTTAAACAAAAGATTTATATTCGACTTAATTTGTCGTTCGTATTTGCAAAAATGCAAAACATTGATTACTCACTGTCAGCGTCAGGGTTTGTAAACTTTCCACAATTTTTGAGCGAAAACTTGGTATAAGTTATCGGTTTGCCTTGTTCGAGGAACATTTTTTCGTAAAATGTTTGAATTTGGACGGCTTCACTATCACAATCAGACCGGTAGAGGTCGAAGGTTTGAAAATGGATGTCAAGGTTATTTAATCTTATCATTTGGTCTGTAAAATCAAATAACTCACGGCTGTCGGTTTTTAAGTGTACGATAGCCTCGGGGGATAAAACTTGTTTGTATATATCCAAAAAACGAGCAGATGTGAGACGCTTGCGCATTTTGTTTGGCTGAGGGTCCGGAAAGGTTACCCAAATTTCGGAGAGTTCGTTTTCTGCAAACAGTGAACCCAAAAATTCAACTTTATTTCTGATAAAAGCAACATTTTCGAGATTTTCTTCAATGGCTGTTCTGCAACCTCGCCAAAGACGTGCACCTTTGACATCAATTCCGATAAAGTTTTTTTGCGGAAATTTTCGTGCTAAGCCTATGGTATAATCTCCTTTACCACAACCGACTTCAAGAATTACGGGGTTTAAGTTATTAAAATATTCTGCGCCCCATTTACCGCGCAAGGGGTGATGGTTTCCTTCAAATAGTTCTTGCACAGAGGGTTGAAATAGGTTTTGAAACGTTTTCATTTCATCAAACCTGATGAGCTTTCTTTTTGCCATAAAAAACAACGTGTCGCTTTGCTTATTTTTTATTTTCTTTTGTTTTGGAAATATCTATCCCCATGCATATTATCATGTCAATGCCTCCGGTATCGCTGATAACGGGGAAATAGGTTTCCGTAAACCAAGTGGGTTTGTTATTGAGCATCAAAGCAGATTCTTTTTTTGAGATATTTCCTTTACTCACACCAACCCAGAACGAGTCCAACCAAGGTTTGTTGTGTCCTGTGGCAAGGTGTATTTCATTGAACGACAAGTCTTTCATATCATCGGTGATGCCAAAAATTTCTTTACCGGAGCGTGAAATGTTTTTGAGTTTCCCGCTAACATCAAAGTAGGCTATATAGCCGTTCTCTGTAAGTGCTTTTTCGATACCGAGAATTTGGTTTTGTGCAATTTTTAGTTGTTGTTTTGTACGTTTGAGTTCAACATTCGTTTGCAAACTTTCAAATTCTTTCATTGCTAATTTTTCCGATTGTTCTTTGAATTGTTCCAAAAGTTCTTTGGTTTCAATATTCGCTCGGATATTTGAAATGACGGACGCGATACGTTGCCCTATGGTGTGCATAAATTCGACCTGATACGATTCAAAATTGGTGAAACCGGCGATTTCGAGCACACCAAAAGTTTTACTTTCGTGCACCAGCGGTAACAGGGCTAAGATTCGCGGATGCTCTTCGCCTAAGCCTGAACCTATGAACGTGTATCCTTGAGGTATTTGCGTGAGTTGAATAAATTGTTGTTCGCGTGCGGCACGTCCGATAAGTCCTTCGCCGAAACTAAATTCGCTTTCAAGTTTTTTCTTTTTATCGTAAGCATAAGAAGCTCGCAATATGAGTTTTGCGTCTTCGCCTGTGCCTTCGGTAACAAACATACCGCCTTGCGAAGCTCGCAAATATTTCACGGCAGTTTTCACAATGGCATAAGATAAGTCTTCGAAGGTATCATAGGATTCTCGTAAAATATCTCCGATTTCGGTAATTCCGTTTTGAACCCACGTGCGTTTTTCGCTTTCAATGCGTGTTTTTTTTCTGTCTTCTTCAGCTAAAATAAGGTTTTTGCGCATTTCGGTCAAAGCATTTCCCAAGATGTCTTTTGTTCCGAGTGCTTCGTAATTGGTAGTGTATTGTCCCTTTCCGATAATTACTGCAAAATCGGCAGTTTGGTTCAAGGTATCAATCAGTTTGTTTAGAGAGTGTGCCATGTCTCCCATTTCATCTTTACGTTTGATATGCAATTTATTGGCTGTGTTTATATCTCCTGAGTCTAATTTATGCAGAACTTCGATGGTTTTATGGAGCGGCGAAGTGATATTTTCCGAAACGATAAATATGATTATCGAAAGTAGTGCAAAACCGATAATTCCTACGATTAATGAAAAATACAGATTGTTTACCGCTGTTTGTGTTACCGATGCGAGCGGAACCGAGACTGCAACCGACCACGGTGTTTTGGATTTACCGATATATATCGGAACAAATGACGTATAGTAAGTACTCCCGTCTGAGTTTTCTTTGATGTGATTTACCGAAAATTTTGTTCCGGATTTTATTTTATCCACAATGTTTACTTCGGTGTATTGCTCTCCGAATAATTTTGTTAAAGATTTACCTATCAGTGTATTGTCGGGGTGAGCAACAATTGTTCCGTTGTTTGAAAGCAGATACATGAAACTGTTTTCAAACGGTAGTTTATGGTTTACAATGTCTTGCAAATCGTCCAAAGCAACATCTATTCCGATAAGTCCTTTGTAGAATCCGTCTTTCCGAATATGTATTGCCAAACTTGTTTCCAGAACCGAATCCGCTATTACGCTGGATTCATAAGTGTAAAAGTAAGGGTCAACAATATGCTCGTAATCGGTGCTTGTTTTAATTTTGTAATATAAACTTGCCGGTTCGTCTCCTTCTGTGTTCGGGGTATCAATTGAAAGGGTTATTTCTCCGGCAACCGAGCGCAAGTACCATGTTCGCAGGCGTCCGTAAGGTTTATTCCATTTAGGTTCAATGGATGATAATTCCCAAGATGTCCAAATAGAATAAAATTTAGGATTCGATTCAAGGACTGAAAGCATAAGTGTTTGGAATATTTCGCTGCGTTGCTCTATGGGAATTTTTTCGTAATTATTCATAAACTCTGCCACTGTGCGGAGTGAAGTCATATCATTTTCTAAGATAGATTTAGCTTCGCCTGAATACAGTTTTGCTTGAATATCAGTAATTTGTTTTGCTTTCGTAAGGCTTTCATTCCGAAATCTGTAGCCGAGGAATCCGACAACAAACAGGAAAAACACAAATGTCGTGGACATAATCCAAACAAATATTTTTCCTCTGATTTTCATATTCGTGTGTTTATAAATTTATGACTGAAAGGTGCAACCTATTTGCAATGAGTGTATCTTATTTTTAACAGTTTTGTTCTCACCTCACTCAAATTATTCTATCGCGAACAAAAATAAATATTATCTTTGAATTGTATCTTTGAATTGTTTTTATTTTTGAAAAAAATCTGTTCCGTTCGTAAAAATAGTTCGTAAAAAATTTATACAACCATGAAAAAAATTACTTGTTTAAGTTTTTTGATAGTTTTTTTACTTGCTTTTGTGCAAACACAAGCCCAAAATAAAGTGTCTGTATTTTTGAAAGACGGCAGTATTATTTCCGGCAGAATCGTTGAACAATATCCGGACAGTATTGTGAAAATATTATCGAACGGGAATATTTGGGTATTCCGAATGAGTGAAGTCGAAAAAATTGACGGAAAACTCACTTCAGTGGTTTTGGAAGACAAAAACGGAGTTCGTGCTGTTGCTACATTTTTTATTCAGGGTGACGGTGCCGGAGTGAAAGGACAGATTGGCTACCGGTTCGGGAATCATTACACCGCAAGTTTGGGTATCGGGTCGCAACAAACAGACGGAGTGGCGTTTACACCTTTATTTACTGATTTTCGGTATGACTTTAAAACCACACGTAAGTCTCCGTTCGTTTATGCACAAGCCGGGTACGCTTGGGGCGACGACTCCTATTACTATGACTACGGATGGTATCAAGATTATGAATTTCGGGGCGGTATTTATGCTGCCGGAGGATTAGGACTAAAGACTCGATACGAAAAAATCGGTATCGAATTTACACTGGGTTACGGATTTCAAACCGCTTATAAATCTTACGGATATTTCCAACAATGGGAGCCGCCGATAATTTCTACGGTCGAAAATCATTACATGTATCACAGAGTCCTTCTCGGTTTCGGCTTGAGTTTTTAGGAACTTTTACATCCCGAAATTGTTTCTGGCTTCTTCTTTTAACAATTCAATTGCCGTTTCTATCGGACGTGATTCATTTTGTGCATAGCCTTCAATCAATGCTTGGCTATATTGTGCCAAACTGACTCCCACCGGTGTTTGAAGTAAATTTAACATTCGGGTCATTTGCTCTTTGGCGGCAGATACGGCTGTCCAAACCTCTGTGCTCACATACAATTGTTGTGATAAATTATGGCTAAACTCATTGCGCAAGTCGCTCATAATTGATGCTCTGAGTTCTTTCGGGTTTTCGGCTTGTTCAATGTTGCGAATTATTAAATTTTCAAATCGGATTCGTTCTAAAAATAATATCAGTCGCTCGTAGGCTTGTAACCGGAGAGGGCTGACTGTTTTTTGGTTTCCGACAAACAATTCGTATTTATATTTTTCTTTTTCTTTTTGGGTAAACTGTCTAAAAATGAGGAACATTGCCGCAAGCATTATCAGCGAAGGCAAGGTGTATTTAACAATCTCAATGAGGGTTTCCATGTTCTGATATTTAAGAGAAAACCTCACGAAAGACTCCGTGAGGCTGTAGATTATTTAACTTTTCGATTGATTATTTTCCTGAATATTTTGCATCATATTTTGCATCACGATAAATCGCGGGTACATTTTCAAGTTGTTTGAGAACAAGTATCGGTTGTCCTTGTGCTTGGATACGAAATTCAACACGACGGTTGTATTGTTTAGATTCTTCAAAGAATTTGCCGTCTTTCATATTTTGGGCTACCGGATTTTTTTCTCCGAATCCTTTGTATGTAACTTGTTCAGATTTTGCGCCTTTTGTGATAAGGTAAGCCTGAACTGTTTTTGCACGTTTATTGGAAAGCGAAATATTGTAAGAATCAGTGCCGACAGCATCTGTATAACCGACAACTTCTACTTTTGCCGAAGAGTTTCGAGCCAGATATTCAGCAAGTTTGTTCAAACCTTCGTGGGGTTTTACTTTGAGGTCGAATTTATTAAACTCGAAATATACATTTTCTATTTGAATGATGTAATCTGTTTCCTCAACAACTGTTACGACAGTTTCCTTTTTACGGTCTTCTTTGTCTTCGATAGCTTTTTTGACACTTTCGGTATCATAAATTGTGTATTCCATGTCGGTATTCGGAATATCGCGGGGCGAAAGGTCAGTATAAATTCTGTCTTTGGCTATTCCTTGCTCAACCAAGTAATCTACTGCATTTTGTTTGCGTTCTTGCGAAACATCATCGGAGGCTTTCATGTAATCTTCGGTCGAAAAGTTTACAACTAAATCCGGATTTTTTTTCAACGAAATTTTAATTAAGTCTAATTCTTGTTTCGTGAAAATGTTAAAATCAGAACTTGCCGCATCAAAAGGTGTGAGTTTTATCTTTTCAGTTTCACCTATTTCTATTTTTGTCAAAATGGCATCGTAATCTTCGTTGCGTGCAACACCGTTTGGTTTTCCGTAAACATTGTATGAGTCAAATACATGTCCGGGAGCGTCAAAATGGATTTTGAAATCTTTATCACCGAGCAAAAAGACTTGATAATCGCCTTTATCTGAATTCGTTTCATAAGCATCCGTATAGTTTCCGTGTTCGAGTTCAATAATTAGAATTCCCTCATCTTTGGGCACAAAATACACAGAATCAATAACTTCATTTGCATCTAAATTGCTCAATATCACGCTGTCCGGTGTAGCTGTAATCGGGGTGTTTTTTAAGAAATAGCGGTTATTATAGAAAACCGTATCGCCCGTTACTTTGGACACGCCGTTTAGTTTTACATATTCTTTGTTGTCTTTTACGATACCGCTGACAATCAGAATATTGTCTTCGTCTCCGTAAAGATTAACCTTGAAAATATCAGCACTTTCGCCTTTTTTGCGAGTGAAGTAAGCCGATTTCTCATCGGGCAACGGGAAATAAAAAACGTCTTCGTCCGAAGTGTTAATCGGGGCACCTACGTTTACGGGGGCAGCCCAAGTTCCGTCTGAGTTTAAGGTCGTTCTAAAAACATCGTAACGTCCCAAACCGTAAAATCCGTTTGAGCTGAAATACATTGTTTTACCGTTGGGCAATACGAACGGCGATTCTTCGTCGCGTTCGGTGTTGATATTTTCAACAAGGGTCGGGCTTCCCCAAGTGCTGTCGGCACGTAATGCTGACACCCAAATATCTCGACCGCCTTTTCCGCCTCGCTTATCGGAAGAGAAATATAGCTGTTTTCCGTCCGGAGTAAGTGAAGCATGTCTTTCAATACTTCTTTTTTTGTTGATTTTTTTCGAAAGTGGTTCGGGAGCTGTCCAAAGAGTATCTTTTTGTTTGCTGACAAATATATCGCCGGCTCTTTTGCTGTTTCCTTTAAAAATAAATAAGGTTTTCCCGTCGGGAGACAATCCGCAGGTTGCCTCGTGTCCTTCGGTGTTTATCGGACCGCCGATATTGTATGGTTTTGACATCAAACCTATTGTTTTGTCCCACACCCAAATATCTTCGTACATTTTTCCTTCGGGGCTTTTCAAACCACCGCTGATACCGCCTTCACGTTTTGAGGTAAAAAATAACTTATTTCCGTCCGCCGTTGGTATCGGAGTATGTTCGTCGTAAGGTGAATTAATAACTGCTAAACGAGTAACAACAATCGGCTTGAAATCTGCAAAAATCTTTTGAGCTTCTTCGACCCTTGTAATTGCCTCGGCGAGTTCGGCTTTTCCTTTCTTATTGAGCGGAAAACTTTCATTTTTTTTCAAATTCTCTAACGATTGGTCATACAAATACAAATTGTGATATGACATTGCAGAGTAATAATACGCAGTTTGAACAAACGGTGATTCAACTTTTGTTGTTTCGTACGTATTAATAATAGTTTGAAATTGGTTTATCGCTAAATTATCTTCGGCGAGACCAAGATGTGAAATGCCAAGAAAAAAGATATACTCTTCGTTATCCGGAGAACTCTTTAGTAACTCTTGGTAAGCAGTTTTTGATTTTGAGAACTCTTCGTTTACGATATGTTCGTAGGCTTGCTTCTCAAGCTTCTTTGTATTTTGGGCTAACAAAACACTTAAATTGATAGTAATCAGCGATAATAAGGCTAAAACTCGTATCATTTGCGCAAGTTTAATTTTTTATACGGCGTAAAAATAATGTTATTCTTTTTTACTGACAAAATTTTGTGCAGAAATATCTGTTTTTTATGATTTTAGACATATTTTGTTTCATTTTACTGTATCAGATGTAAAGAATAATTGCTTATCTTCCGAAATAATTTCTGTTTCGGATTATTTTTCGACAACTTCAAACTCAACCCGTCTGTTTTCAGCACGTCCTTCATTGGTATTGTTTGTGGCAATAGGTTGAGTTTCTCCGAATCCTTTATATCCGATTCTTTTTTCTGATATTCCTTTTGAAATCAAATAGTTTACGACAGATTTTGCTCTTTGCTCGGAAAGCACTAAATTATCACTGTCCTTGCCGACACCATCGGTATGCCCTGTAATCAATATAATAGGTGTGGGGTTCTTTTTCAAAATTGAAACTAATTTATCCAATTCAGTGTAGGATTCCGGTTTTAATTCCGATTTATTAAAATCAAAATAGATGAGTCCGGTCTAAAAAGGTCGTAAAAGTATATTGAAATTCACAATTCATTGTTTATCAGATAGTTGCATTTTTAAATTGTATGTCATAAAACATTAGTAATCAAGTAGTTGTATTTTAACTCTTCGTTTTTGATGGCTTTTTAGACCGGACTCAAAAATAATTTCGGTTAAACTATATCATGTTAAATATTGTGATTAAAAAAATTGACGAATATCTATATTTGTTTTACGAAATCGGACTTAAAAATATTTATTTAATTTTAGCCGTAAACTATTTTTTGATTTCAAAAATGTCTCTAATTTAGCACAAAAATTTGTATGGTAATCCTTCATGCGTTCAACTGGAAATATTCCGACATAACAAAAAAAATTCCGGATTTGAAAAAACTCGGATATGCCGCAGTTTTGATACCCCCGCCGTTATACTCCGATGTAAACGGCACGGAATGGTGGCAACGATATCAACCCAAAGATTACAGACTATTGTTGTCGCACTTGGGCGGCCTACCTGAGCTTCGCCAAATGTTGGACACTGCACATGAACACGAAATTAAAATTTATGCCGATATTGTGCTGAATCACATGGCTAATGAATTCCGAGATGATAAGTATGATTTTCCGGGTAAAGCTGAGTTAGAAAATTATGCTCGAAATTCTGACTATTTTGAAAAAAATAAATTGTACGGAAATCTTGCCGAGCCGCTCTTTTCGCACGAACATTTCCATCATCACGGAAATATTCAGAATTGGGGCGATGCCGGCGAGGTGCAATTCCGAAATTTAAGCGATTTACCTGACCTCAATGAATCTGACCACGTTATGGAACGCCAAAGAGAATTGTTCTTACACCTTGATAATTTTGGCTTCGACGGATTCAGAATTGACGCAGTTAAACATATTACCGAAAAACAAATAGATAACACGGCAGATGCCGAATTTTTGACTGATAAATTTATGTTCGGCGAGGTACTGGCTGTTTCAGAACGAGACCTTGATATATATATGCGTCCGTTTTTGGCAGCAACTCACATGTCGGCTTATGATTTTGCGTTGTTCATGACCATTCGTGATGCTTTTGCGATAGGCGGCTCAATGCGTGCTTTACAAAATCCGGAATTTGACGAACATGCTTTACCTTGGCATCGTTCGGTAACTTTTGTAAATAACCATGACCTTCCGTTAAACGACGGTTTTCGAGGCTTGATGCTTGATAAACACGACGAACTGCTTGCAACGGCATACATTATGGCAAAAGACGGCGGAGTTCCTTTGATATATTCCGATAATAATGAATCTGCAAACCGATTCCCGGAAGACAGAGACCGTTGGTCCGGCTTTTTTGAACGAAAAGATGTAGCCGGTATGTTGAAATTCCATAATGCCTTACACGGTGAGCAACAATACGACTTGTATGCCGATGATAATGTATTGTTGTTCAGACGAGGCAATAAAGGTATTTTTGCACTTAACAAATCCGGAGACGGTGTCAATGTTCCGTTTTGGACTTTCGGAGCAGTTAATCCCGGAACATATACAGACACCATTCACGGTTATACGATAACTTTGTCAGGAGAAGAATTTTTCAATTTATTTATTCCGCCCCGCACAGTGCAAATGTGGCTTTTAAACGAGTAGTCCTATTTTTTTTTCGGTTTTAGGACATATTCAGATAAATATAAGCGCTATATATTTTAACTTTGCGCCAAAATATAATTCAAATAATAAAATTTCAAACGATGAATATACCATCAAATTTAAAGTATTCAAACGACCATGAATGGATACGTCTCGAAGGCAACGAAGCTTATGTCGGTATCACGGATTATGCTCAAAGTCAGCTCGGCGACATTGTTTTTGTTGAAGTAGAAACGGTGGACGAAACCTTTGTACAAGGCGATACCTTTGGTACTATCGAAGCCGTTAAAACCGTTTCAGACATGATGATGCCCATAGGCGGAACCATTTTGGAACTCAACCCGGAACTTGACAGCAAACCGGAGCTTATCAATTCTGACCCATACGGTAACGGCTGGATAATAAAAATCAGCGTAGCCGATGTAGCCGAGATAGATTCGCTCATGGATGCAGAAGCCTATGCGGCGTTCACCAATTCGTAATTTGAAAACAAAACTCAAAACACAGCCGAGAAATTATCTTGGCTGTGTTTTTTTATACACTTTTATAGCGAAGGAATAGTGATTACGATTAACGCTAAACATCTCACATTTAACAACTTGAAAAAATATAAACACCCAACGAATAACCTTATGCAGTTAAAATTATAGCCGAGATTCTTTTGTATTTGCAAATATTCATACCCTATTCTGGAACTTTAGCCAGAGCAAAAAAACAACGCATTAAACAAAAATTTCGTTTAATGCGTTACTATGTTGTGGTACCACCTGGAATTGAACCAGGGACACACGGATTTTCAGTCCGTTGCT
>DYOJ01000576.1 GCA_020720705.1 Acetofilamentum sp. | reverse complement strand
ATGATGAAATTGCCAAGAAAGAAGCAGAAAAAATTGTTTTAAAAAAGAACTAAAGATATGAAGCACTTGATTGTTCTCGTTTTGATAGTATTGGGACTAAATACAACGTTGTTTTCTCAAAATTACATGACCTTGTTGATTCCGGATTCATTGAAAAAATCGGCAAACAGCATTATTCGCCTGCACGACAACGAGCTGACGATACTCAGCAAAACCCAAGCTAACATTCGGATTCATAAGGTTATAACCGTATTGAACCAAGCCGGTAAAAAAAACTCAAGCCTTGTTATTTTTTATGACAAGTTTAGTAAAGTAACTCATGTTCAAGGGAAAATTTATGATGCAACGGGTAAAGAAATTGAAAAAATCAAGAGTAAAGATATTTTAGATGTCAGCTATTATGACGGTTTTAGTTTATATGCCGATAATCGTGTAAAATATTACGAAGCAACGACCAATGTTTTTCCATATACCGTTGAATATGAGTATGAATTGCATCTGACAAGTTATTTGGGCTTGCCCTCTTTTTACCCGATTGACAGTTATAATACATCGGTCGAATTTTCAAAATTTACCTTGGTATATCCGCAAAAAATGGTTTTAAACATAGACGAATCAAAATTTAAGGGCGATAAGACAAAACTGCTAAGCGGATTTGAAAATCGGATAACCTATTCGGTAAAGAACCTTAAAGCTCTTGAATTTGAAGCCTTTGAACCTGACGAAAATATTGATATTCAAAGAGTAAGAATAATTCCGAACGAATTTGAGATGGAAGGTTATGCCGGTAAAGCTGAAAGCTGGCAAACTTATGGTGAATGGGTCTCAGCGTTGAATAAAAATCGTCAAAACTTGCCGCCCGAAACCGTTGCGGACGTCATTAAACTGACCGAAGGCATATCAGATTCCAAAGAAAAGGCACGCCTGATATACGAATATATGCAGAAGAAAACGCGCTACGTGAACATCGCTGTCGGTATTGGCGGGTGGCAACCGTTCCCTGCCGAAACGGTGGATAAAAACGGCTACGGCGATTGCAAAGCCTTGTCGAATTACACTGCGTCTTTGCTTGCCTGCGTAGGCATTGAATCGAATTACGCCCTCATTAAAGCCGGTGAACATGAGCCTGATATTGACCCCAAAACACCTTCGACACAATTTAACCATGCTGTGCTGTGCATCCCGTTTGATACGGATACCGTTTGGCTCGAATGTACGAGTCAAACCATGCCTTTCGGCTATTTCGGAACGTTTACAGATAATCGTAATGCTTTGATAATAAGCAATAAAGGAAGTAAAATTGTGCGTACACCAAAGTTTGAAACAGACCAAAATCTTTATGATTTCTCGGCAACTTGTAAGCTCGACAACGAAGGCAATATCAGCATAAACAGTGAAGGGAAATATCACGGATTGCGATACGAAGATGCAATGCAGATGCTCAAAAAGACTGATATTGAACGCAAAAAGCATATTATGGAACAACTCGACCGGCCGGCACTCACCCTCAACAGTTTTACGTACGCAGAGCATCGTGAATCTAAACCCTATATCGTCGAAAAATTGGATTACAACATCAAAAATTTCGCCTCTCTCTCTGCCAAAAGACTGTTTGTTCAACCGTTCAAAGTTGTTGAGCGAACTGAAATTCCCCCTGATTATCCGAGCCGAACCAAGCCGATTGAAGTCAGACGAGGCAGAGCTGAACATCATGTTTTTTACTATAAAATGCCAAAGGATTTCCGACTGAACGCAGTTCCGCAAAGCATACAAATTGAAACAGAATTCGGCTATTACCGTACATCTTTTGATGAAAAAGATGACAATGGTTTGGTTATAAAACGAGTTTTCGTTCTGAAAGAAGGGTTGTATCCGAAAGAAAAATATCCCGAATTTCGTGATTTTTTTAAGCAAGTTGCAAAATCCGATGCTCAAACGATGGTGCTGACAAAAATTGAATAAATTGCATTGGAAAAAATACAAACACAGGAAACTCAACACCCAATACTCAACACCCAATACCCAATACACAATACTCAATACCCAATACTCAATACTCAATACCCAATACTCAATACCCAATACCCAATACCCAATACCCAATACCCAATACCCAATGGAACGAAT
>DYOJ01000575.1 GCA_020720705.1 Acetofilamentum sp. | reverse complement strand
ACGAAATTTCTCTATATCGTAAAGAATTTCAACAAGTTATGAGTTTTCTTACAAGAACTATATTAAGTCTGCCTAATCCTTGTTTCATCATATCATGGTTTGATATTTGAGCTATGCCCGGACGAATCACCAAAATATATCTCAGGATTGTATGAATAATTCAAATTTTCGTATAACTTATACTCTGTCGGATAATTTATTTGCCAAGCCGATAGCGGATTACAAAACTTCCCTGAACAAGAAAATCGATGAGTTGAACTCGCTCGGATTGAACGCTCGAATTGAAAAATCGGCATCGTTGTCTGACGGCGAAATCAACTACTATTTCTACATCGGGACTTCCGGAATGAGCATTTTTTATGAGCAGTTTGAGATTTTGCAACAAGTTGCTAATGAGCAAAATACGGATGAAATTTTGAACAATTTAAGAATTGATGGCGTTACGCTTGACAACTATAAATCGTATTTGGAATAGTCGGCAGCAAACATCAGAATTCTGTTGTGAGAAAACTACGAACAGACTTATGCTCGATTCCTCTGTAATCTGAATCTCCGAGAGCATCGGTTGAGACTACGATTTTTCTATGATTATCGTTGATTTTCAATAAATTACCAAACTCTCTTTCATGCACATCTTCGTCAGTAATTAAATACGCAACTTGCACGTAGATTGTCATGTTTGATTTTACGGCTACAAAATCAATTTCTTTGTCATCAAATTTTCCGACATATACCTCATATCCGGAACTATGCAAATGGTTACATACTAAATTTTCGAGAATTTTGTTAATGTCTTTAATTTTAAACGGTTGCAAGATATTTCTCAAACCGATGTCTGTAAAATAATATTTTTCATTTTGTTCGAATATTCGACGACCTTGAATTTCAAACCGTTTGATTTTGTGAATAAAATACGCATCGGATAAGTAATTCAGATAGTCTGAAATCGTTTTTGAGGACAGTTCTGTGTGTTGCGCTTTAAGATAATCACTGATGCGTTTGGCTGAAACCAAACTGCCCAAATTGTCAGCAAGAAATGTGTTTAATCTTTCTAAAAAATCTACATTTCGTATATTGTATCGTGCAACAACATCGCGAAGGATGATTGTGTTGTAAATGCTCTTCAAATAGTCGGTTGCAGATTCTTCTTCCAATCCGATTTTGTGTAAATACGGCAAGCCTCCGTAACGAATAAATTTTATGAATGAATCTTCCGATTCGGAAAGGGCGTGAAATTCCAAAAATTCAGGATACGACAGTCCATGAATCCGTAGCTGTATGTATCTGCCGTTCAAATAAGTAGCGATTTCACTTGACAATAGTTTGGCGTTGCTGCCTGTGCAATAAATGTCGAAATTTTGCATTGCAACGAAATTGCGCAAAGTATGCTCAAACCCTTCAATATCCTGAATTTCATCTATAAACAAATAATTTGTAACCTCCGATTGAGCTTTTGAATATACAAATTCCGTTAAATCGGTATGTGTTTTTATCATCGTAAAATCGGAGAGTTCTTTGTTCACATAGATAATATTCGGATTCGTTTCCGATTTATTTATTAAATCCATGATTTGCAGAAGCATATAGCTTTTTCCTACACGCCTTTGTCCGACAAACACTTTTATAATGTCCTTATTTACAAAAGGTTTTATCTTTTTCAAGTATTTTTCACGAAAAAATATTGGTCGCTTCATCTTGGGAGTATATTTAAAACTTTATGCAAATTTACGAAAAGTTTTAATTATACTTCAAATATTTTGGAAATTTTTAATGTGTTTGAATTATACTCCAATCTTTTTTTTGCAAACTATGAGACGAAAGGTATTTGTATTCTTTGAGCTGAAATCCATTGATAGACAATCAATTATGAGCAACATCCCTCTGCGCCCTTCAAAGGGGGAATAAAATGAAATTTTATGTTTATTTCGCCCCATTTATCACAAAAAAACAACAGAAGTCAGAAAAATCTGAAATCTGTTGTCTGAAGTTTATATTGTTTACGGATTACGGTTGATAGTTTACATGAAGTGTAAATGTTTAATTTTAGAAGATTATCCGTTTATTTGTTTAATCGTTTAATTTCCCCGTTCGGCTTAGGCTGTGCCTAAGTCGTGCTATCTCACAAGGCTCTTGCCTT
>DYOJ01000574.1 GCA_020720705.1 Acetofilamentum sp. | reverse complement strand
TTAAAATCAAAAAGGTTGTCTAAACTTTGGATTTCGGTTTTGAGTTCTTTTTTGGGTTCGTCCATAACGGCGAAGAATTTTTTGTTTCCGTTCAGATACAAGCGACAAATTGCCTTTCTGTTATTATCATCAAGAATAATTGAAAAATACGATTGGGCATCTCTGTAAGAAATCCGTTTCACTTCAATTTTTTCTCGAAGAATTGATTTTACAATCAAGAAACCGTCCATTTCTTCTTCGGTTGTAATAATTTTTGATTCAGATTCTTTCGTTAGTTCTTGTATCACAGACGTTTCTTGTTGTTTCGCAACTGCATCCTCTTTATTCAATGCTGTTTTTAGTCTTTCTGTAATCAAATCTGAAATGTATTGTTGAATAGAACGTTTCGTCAGATTTGTAAACTGTTCCAATACTTTTGCGGTAATTACACTCGGGTAAACTTGTTTCGCAAAATATTTGACAAATTCGGGTGTCGGATTGTTAAGTTCTATGTGTATCAAGTGTTTTAGTTCGTTGGTGTATTTTAACTCGCTCGCGGTTGTTACAATACTTTCAACATCAAAATATGATTTATGAAATTTTTTCAGTTCCTCAATTTGATTGTCTTTAATGTCTGTGATATTTAATTCCAAAAACGGCTTTTCATCCATTTTGTTGGCTTCTACAAGGTCGGAATAAAATCTATAAACGATTCCGTTTGTCAAAATTCCAAATTTCGCTTTCGAGACATGAAAATACCTGAGCAACTGTCCCTCATGGATGCTCAGATTTTGAGCCCAATGTTTACATTCTATGAGAATTACCGGGTTGTTATCCTTGATAATTGCGTAATCTATTTTTTCTCCTTTTTTTGTTCCGATATCTGTAACATATTCAGGAACAACTTCTAACGGATTGAAAACATCATAACCCAAAGTTTGAAGAAACGGCATAATAAATGCGTTTTTTGTCGCTTCTTCGGTTAAAATTTGGTCTTTTAATTTTACAACTCTGTCGGTGAGAATTTTGATTTGGTCTTTGAAATCCATAACATGAAATTTTTTAGAATACGAGTAAACTATATTTTGGACAAATTTAGAAAAAATAATCAAGTTTAGGAATTTTAAGAATGTTTTTCAACCAAAAATATAAAACTTACCAAAAAAACAACTTTGCCAAAGCCAAAAAACTTCGGCAAAGTTATGATATACAGCTGCTTACAGTGATGTAAAACAAGCATCACGCGCTTGGTTTCACATGAATTTGCGATTTGCTGTTTTTAAAATATTCTATAATCTCGGCTTTAGTCATTTTGGCTAACTTTTCGCTGAGTTTTTCTCTTTGCTGACGCATATATTTTACGGCATCAAACGTTTTTTCAATCGTCTTCATAATTCCTCTCTCTATTCTAAATATTTTTGACGATACCTTGTCCTTACGGACGAAGGTATGTCAAAAAAAAAGACTTTCCATCGTCCGCAGGTCATGGAAACGTCGCTATATTCGTTTTTGTTTGCTAATCAGGTAGTTGTCAGTGGCTTATTTCTGCCGGATTTTGGAAATCCGGTAGAAATACATACGGCATTTTGCACTGCAATATGGGCTACTGCACGTTGTAATTTTTATTTTTGCATTGCAATATGGGCTGACTCACGCTGTAAATTCGATTTTTGCATTGCAATATGAGCTGACTCACGTTGTAATTTCGATTTTTGCGTTGCAATATGGGCTGACTCACACTGTAAATTCGATTTTTGCGTTGCAATATGAGCAGACTCACGCTGTAAATTCGATTTTTGCGTTGCAATATGGGCTGACTCACGTTGTAATTTCGACTTTTGCATTGCAATATGGGCATACTCACGTTGTAATTTCGATTTTTGCGTTGCAAAATGGACAAGTTCACGTTACCTTTTCGATTTTTGCATTGCAAAATGAGCTACTTCCCGCTTCCTTTTCGATTTTTGCGTTGCAAAATGGACAAGTTCACGTTACCTTTTTGATTTTTGCGTTGCAAAATGGGCTACTTCCTGTTTCCTTTTCGATTTTTGCATTGCAATATGAGCTGACTCACGTTGTAAATTCGATTTTTGCGTTGCAGTAAAAGAAACTTTGTCAAAGTTCCAAAACTTTGACAAAGTTATGATATACAACAGATTA
>DYOJ01000573.1 GCA_020720705.1 Acetofilamentum sp. | reverse complement strand
ATTAAAATTATTCTTATTGCGACAGTTCGTTAAATATAAGTTTCTCATAATAATTGTTTTGCTTTCACTCCAAATGAAGGCACAGACGGATATTTCAGACGATTCGCAAGTGCAAATTCTCACTTCGCAGGCACTCAACGCTGCCCGAAACGGCAATTACGATAAAGCGGAAACACTTATTACAGAGGCACATAATAAAGCTCTGCAAACCGGCGATAACGCAATAATCGCCGAAGTGCAAATGTACGCCGGCGATATTTACAACGCGCAAAACAAGAAAGAACAAGCCCTTTCATTCTATTACCGCGCCTTGAAACAAGCCGCCGTCACTGAAAATCCGGACACAATTCTCACCCAAAACGCGCACTATAAAGCCGGATTAATTTATTTTGAATACGAAGCATACAGAAAAGCACTTGATAATTTTAGTAAACTTAAAACCAAAGACTATAATACGCTGAAATACATTGGATTAGCTTACGAATATTCAAACGATACCGACTCCGCAGAGCTTTCTTACAACACAATGTACAAACTTGCGCAAGCCGGCGAAAACAAAACCCAAACGCTTGAGAGTCTTGATAAGTTAGTGAATATCAATAAAAAACAGAAGGATTTTGAATCGGCATTGGAATATAATTATTTGTTGTATGATATTTTTCTTCTTGATAAAAATGCTCAAGGCACTGCACTGATAATGAACAATATCGGTTATTTGAATATTCATTTAAAAAAATACAGAGCCGCTTTCGATGCGTTTTCCGAAGCTGAAAAAAACTATAATATAGCAAAACCCGACAGCAGAACCATGCAAACCCTTTACACAAATTTAGGTATTTGCAGCAACAACATCGGTGAGCGAGAAAAATCAATAAACTATTTACTTAAAGCTCTGGATATTGCTACAAAAAATAAAGACCAATCGTCCGTTGCCCGTACAAACAATATCATTGCGCTCACCTATTTTCAAAATAAAGACCTTTACAACGCCGCAGAATTTAGTTTAGAAGCCGTAGATGCTGCAGAACGCGCCGGAGATAACGACCTAAAAAAAGATGTTTACCTCACATATTCATCTATCCTTCAATCACTTGAAGATTATCAAAAAGCTCTCGATTATTTCAAAAAACATTTGCTTATCCGAGATTCTCTCATTGTAGAACAACGCCTGCGCGAAGACAAAACAGGAAAACGCATTCAAGACCTCGAACGCGCCGAAAAAGAATTGCGCCTCAAACTCGCCGATGAAGAAGTGCAAAACGCCATGCTCAACCAAATGCGCCTCGAAGCCGAAAAGAAAGAACAAGACATGCAACTTTATCGAAAAGAACAAGAACTCAAAAATGCCGAACATGAACGTATGTTACAACAATTGGCTTACGAAAAGCAAAAGCGACAAGCCGAACTCCGCGACCAACAAATTAAAGCCCTCGAACAAGAAAAAGCCATCAGCGACCTCGAACTCAAACGCCGACAAGCCGAAGAAGAACAACGCAAAAAAGAAATAGCACTCCTTCAATCCGAAGGTGAAAAAAAACAACTCGAACTTGATAAACAAAAACAAGCCGAGCGCACGTTTCAATACATCATTGCCTTAGGCACATTTATTTTTCTGCTGATATTGTGGTTTTTGATTATTTCAAGAAAGAAAAACCGAAACCTCAAACTTCAACGTAACCAAATTACGCAAAAAAACGAAGAACTTAACCAACAAAACGAGGAAATCAATACTCAGAAAGAAAATTTGCAACTTGCAAATACGAAAATATCATCTATCAACCAAGAGCTTACCGATAGTATTAGATATGCCCAACGCATACAAACTGCTGTATTGCCACAACCTGAAGTTCTTGGTGCCGGCATTTCTGATTTCTTCATCTTTTTTAGACCCAAAGATATTGTTTCCGGAGATTTTTATTGGTCAAAACAGCTCGGAAATAAAACGATTATTGCGGCGGCAGATTGCACGGGGCACGGCGTTCCGGGTGCGTTTATGAGTATGCTCGGCATCTCGTTTTTGAATGAAATAACAAACAAACAAAACAAGAATCAAACTGCCGCAGATATCTTAAACGAACTTAGGAATAAAGTCAAAGAATCGCTCGGGCAAACCGGAAAGAAACAGGAACAAAAGGACGG
>DYOJ01000572.1 GCA_020720705.1 Acetofilamentum sp. | reverse complement strand
CTGCATTCGTCCGTAGGACAATGTAGCGTCATTTCAAAATTGACATGATACTAGTTTTTTATTCAGATTTAAAATTAAGGCAAATATTTTGCGTTAATGAAGTCATTAAACAAGATTATGTGTAACTTTGCACACAGATAAATAAATTGAAAAATGCGCATACTCGTAGCTTCAATCCTGATTTTTTTAACGTATTTTACTTATGCACAAGAACTTACGTTACCAATCAATACACTTAACCTAAGTGTATCACTCAAAGGTACGAATGGTGGAGACACTTTGAGCCTACCGTTTTTTGAAGATTTTTCGGACACTCAAGTTTCGACTTCATCTGAGCGGTGGTCAGATTCTGATGTTTACATCAATTCCGAGTATACGGACCGCATGCCGTCTGTGGGCATTGCAACTTTTGATGCAGTTAATTCAAGCGGGCAGTTTTACGAGCAAGCGATGTACGAAACCTCGTATATAGCTGATAAACTGACATCTAAACCAATTTACGCCGATGCGGCAAGCAACTCTAATGTTTGGATGAGTTTTTACTATCGTCCGCAAGGCTTTGGCGATGCACCCGAAGCAGAAGATTCGCTCATTCTGCAATTTTATGCACCCGAACTCCAAACTTGGCATACAGTTTGGTCGGCAGAAGGCACTTATGATAAAGAATTTCAGCAAGTTATGTTGCCGATTGCAGACGATAAATTTTTAAAAGACGGTTTTCGTTTCAGATTTTTAAATTACGCTTCACTTGGCTCGTCCATGTATGCGGATTTAGCCGGTAATTGCGATTTTTGGCATATTGACTATATCTATCTGAACACAAACAGAACCGAATCCAATACGTCTTACAATGATATAAGTTTTTCAAAACCAATGACTTCTATCTTGAAAGATTATGTTGCCGTGCCTTGGAAACATTATTTGAATGTACCTGCTGAAAGAAAAGCATCCTTCAAAATTGCAATACAAAATCACCATAATTCAAACCGAAGCATTGACAGTTTAAATTTTTACAATACCCACATCGAAAGTAATTCAAAATCATTGCTCGAATCGGGCGCAAGAAATATCAATGCCTTTGGGTATCTTGAACCTGCCGGACTCATGAATCTTCTTGAATTTCAGTCTAATACAGACGATACTGCAACTTTTGAAATTTCCGCAGAACTTGTTACGGATGATTCCGATTTCGGTTCAAACAACAGGATTAGTTTCTTGCAAAATTTTCATCGCTACTATGCCTACGACGACGGCACTGCCGAAGCTGCTTACGGATTGTACGGAACAGGCACAAAATACGGCATGGCGGCATATCGGTTTGAGGCACTAAAACCTGACTCGTTGGAAGGCGTTTATATGTATTTTTCTCGAACGTTAAACGATGTATCTCAAAAATATTTCTGGCTGAATTTTTGGTATCCAAACGATAACGGATTGCCGCAAGATACTGTTTTTGAACAAATTGAGGGTGCATTGCCAAATTATACCGAGCAGCGAAATGAATTTGTATATTATAAATTTCCGAAACCGATTTATGTTGAAAAAACATTTTTTATCGGATGGACACAAACAACCGATAACATGCTGAATGTCGGTTTTGATTGGAATACCAAAGCAAATCAGCACTTATTTTTCAATATTTCAGGTAGTTGGACACCCTCGCAAATTGAAGGTGCAGTTATGATGCGTCCGCAATTTATGCAGGCTGATATTCAAAATCAAACCAAAGAATCTATTTCGGAAAACATCTCAATATCGCCGAACCCGGCAGTTGATTTTATCAGAATCACAACTACCGAACTACCGGAAGGCAGTCTGATTCGAATTTATAACATTCAAGGGCAACTTGTAAAACAGTTTCCTTTATCAAGTTCTAACGATTATTATATCAATGACTTATCAAAAGGAATTTATTACTTGCAAGCAAATGACGGACAAAAATTGTTCCGTTCAAAGTTTATAAAACAATAAGGCAGTGTTTGTAAGAAAACGTGTAAATCATTGATATTATGTATGTTATAATCACTTTCTCAATCGAATGATTTGTCATTCAGTAGTCAAACGATAGTCATTCATAGTTTTTTTTAGTTTCAATCGAGTTTCTACAATATTTCAACAGAATTTCTTGAAATTTTCTATTCAAAATTTA
>DYOJ01000571.1 GCA_020720705.1 Acetofilamentum sp. | reverse complement strand
CGATTGAATAAACACAAATCGGCAAAGCTCTGTCATCCTTTTTTGAGCAGATACAAAAAATGACTATAACACACATAATATAAAATATTTACACTTTTTATTACAGTTACTAATTATACTTTTCCCATTTTATCATGGTATCAAAACGGAAAAATCAGCCGCCGATAAGTTCCGAAAACTCCGATTTTTTGTATTTGGAAAGCTTCGCAATAATGTTATTTTGCAGGAAAATTTCTAAATTTGACTTTGAAAAATTGCGCACACAAGCCAAGTTTATCAGCCACGATTTATGACTGCGAAAAAATTCCGTGCGGTCTGAAAGTAAAGTTTCATAGTGTTTTAAATTCTTGCTCATTAAATAGTTACCCGATTTTGCATGTATGCAACTATATGCTTCTTGAGCTTCAACGGCGATAATATCCTCGATATCAAGCACAATTTGACCGGAATTTTGGCGTAACACGAGTTTTCCGTTCTTTTTTGATTCTAAATTTTCTTTAAGTGCCAAATAGTTTTGGTGTGATTTTTTAAGTTCGGCACGATTTCGCAATTTCTCAACGGCTTGTATAAGTCGCTCAGGGTCAATAGGTTTCAATAAATAATCAACGGCAGAAAGTTCAAACGCTTTTAGGGCATATTGGTCATAAGCGGTTACAAAAATGATGTCGAAATTTAGTTCGTCGAAAAAGTTTACAAGTTCATAACCGGCATATTCGGGCATTTCTATGTCCAAAAAAACGACATCAGGTTTCAAAACGTTGATAGTTTCAACCGCATCAATTACGTTTTTGCAGGTTGCAACAACCTCAATATCAGAACAAAAACGTTTCAACAAATTGCTCAGCACGTTGCGCGCGCTTTGTTCGTCATCTACAATTATGGCAGAAATTTGATTGGGCATACAATATCGTTCAAAGCATCATGGAATTAACGGAAAATCCGGAAAATTTTCAATTACTAAGTTCTGAATTTCAGATTTAAGCTTCGGAAGGTGATTTATTACAACAGCCCAGATATTTTCATCCGAAATACTATCATAAGAATGAATGACCAAATTGCGAAGTTGAATAATTTGTCGTGCGCTTGTAATCTGAATATCAGGCTGTTTATGAATGATTCTATTGACAGCTTCTCCTATAATTTCAAGATTGCGCTCAATCGCACGTTTGAGTAAAATATTGCCTGAATAATCAGCAAATTTACGCGGAAAAGTTTCAAAAAACGAGTTGATTTCATTTATTGCATTCAAAATATCAATAAACCACTTACCTACGCTTGCGTCCATATCAGTTGTTTACTTTCATTTATACTGCGAATAAGAAATGGATTTTTCAAGGTTTGTTCTTCTACCAAATCTACTTTTTTGCCGTAAATTTGCTCTAATTTATCTTTGAAATTCAAGAAGTTATCAAAATATTCCGAAATATCAACATTTTCAAATCTTACTAAAAAATCAATATCACTTTTGTCGGTTGCACTATTTTTTGCATAAGAACCAAATAAAAATAAGCTTCGAACATTGTGCTCAGTGCATAATTTTTCAATCAATTTTGTTTCAAAATTTAATTTTTCAGCGGTCATAACAAAAAAAAATGTTTGACAAATGTAAGTATTTCCGAGCAAAATTCGCCTCAAAATTAATATTTTTTTCGGAACGGCATCGTAATTCGCACTTCCGTGCCGACGGCTTTTTCGTTTTCATACAAATCAATGTATTGAACACCAACAGTTTGCTTGTAATGATGTTGCATAATTTCGATGCGTTTTTGTGTTGCATTTGTGGCAAACGAGGTATGAGATTTGCGTTGCCGCGCTTTAATTTCGGCTGCTCTCGCGCGTCCGATGCCGTTGTCTGTTACGATACAATACAGATTATCAGTGAGTTCAAATCGGATTGTGAGAATTTTTCGCCCGGTTTTGTGAAGCAAACCGTGTTTGATTGCATTTTCAACATACGGTTGAACCAACATGGGCGGAACCTGCACATCTTCAATATTTTGTTCCAAAATTTTGCACTCAAAATCATCGGAAAATCTTAACTTTTCGAGTTCGAGGTAAATACGCAAAAGTTCAATTTCATCTGAAATATCAATAAATTCCGGCTCGGAAAATGTCAAAGTTTTGCGAACTAAATTTGAAAATTTGATTACA
>DYOJ01000570.1 GCA_020720705.1 Acetofilamentum sp. | reverse complement strand
GTGGAGCTTAGGGGAGTCGAACCCCTGACCTTTTGACTGCCAGTCAAACGCTCTAGCCAACTGAGCTAAAACCCCATTTTTTGTTTTTGAGACTGCAAAATTATCAAAAAAATCATTCCGACAAATAAAAATTCAGCTTTTTACAAAATATTTACTTCCGGCTCTAAATTTATACAGAATTTCTCGAAAACTCTCGCTTGAACATGTTTAGCCAAATTCAATATATCTTGCCCTGTGGCTAAACCATTGCTGATTAACACTAAGGCTTGTCGGTCGTGCACAGCGGCGTTGCCGAGTTTGTAGCTTTTGAGTCCGCATAAATCAATAAGTTGTCCTGCTGCAAGTTTCATAGTATCAGCTTGTTGAGGGTATCCGATAAGGTTTGGTGTTGAGGCTTTTAATTCTTGAAATTTAGCCGTAGAAATTGTCGGATTTTTAAAGAAACTGCCGGCATTCGGTAATTCGGTCGGGTCGGGAAGTTTGCTTTGGCGAACTTGTATAACTGCCTGTCGGACAGATTTTAAAGACACTTCTTCAAATTTTGAAATTTCATCTTGCAAGTTGCCGTAATCAAGTTTAAAATCAGCCTGTTTTGATAAAATAAATTGCACGGATGTAATGATATATCTGCCCAAATTTTCGGATTTTTTGAACATACTCCAACGATAACCAAATTCGCATTCTTCGTTTGTAAATGTTTGAAAATTAGATGTTTCTGTATCAAAAACCGTACACGAATACAAAATATCTTTCAATTCGACACCGTAAGCTCCTATATTTTGCACAGGTGCAGCACCGACAGTTCCGGGTATAAGCGACAGATTTTCAACGCCATACAAGTTGTTTTCAACGCAATAATTAACAAAATCGTCCCATATTTCGCCGGCTTGAACACGTAAAATTACGTGTTCGTCTGTTTCAAAAAATAGGTCTATACCTTTGTTATTCAGCTTAATAACTGAGCCGTCAAAATCTTTTGTAAACAATAAATTGCTTCCGCCTCCGATTAAAAAAAATTTTTCCGGGCGTTGTTCGTAGTCGAAAATTGAAACCAATTCTGAAACATCTTCAATTTCAATAAATTGCATTGCTTTTGCTTCGATTGCAAATGTGTTGTAGGATTTTAATGAACTGTTTTGTTTTGTTTTCATTTTTAAAAATTTAATCGCAAAATTACATTTTTTGTCGATTTTTGTTGAATATTAAACCTCATTCTCGTAAAAAAATTATCTTTACAGAAAAATATTAAAATCAGATTTATGAAAAATTTTAAGTCGATATTCTTTGCTATATCCTTGATAATTAGCAGTTTTACTGTTAATTCTCAAGCAACTTTTAAACCGATAACCGTGTCGGATTTGTGGAAAACTTGGACGTTTTTGACGCCTTCCGTTTATGGAATCCGAAGTATGAACGATGGTGCACATTATACAACTTTGGAGGATAATGTTGTCAAAAAATTTGCGTACTCCACAGGAAATGAGGTTGAAACCTTGTTCGACGCTGCAAAATTCTCGCTCGAACCGGACGAATATGTGTTCAATAACGATGAAACTATACTGCTGATAGAGTCGGGTAGTGCACCCATCTACAGACATTCTTATACGGCGAATTGCCATGTTTACGATTTGAAAAACAAGAAGTTAACAGCAGTTTCTGAAACCGGCGCGTTGCAAGTTCCGTCCTTTTCGCCGGCGAGCGATAAAGTAGCTTTTGTTCGGGATAATAATTTGTATCTCAAATTTTTAACAACCGGAAAAGAAATACAAATTACAACCGACGGCGTAAAAAATCAAGTGCTCAACGGCATACCGGATTGGGTTTACGAGGAAGAATTTGGGTTCAGCAAGGCTTACGAATGGTTGCCCGACGGTAAAAATTTAGCGTTCATTCGCTTTGATGAATCTACAGTTAAGACCTTTGCATTCACGATGTTCGCAGGAAAATTGCCTACCGTTGAGGCTAACAAACTTTACCCGTCGGCGTATGAATTCAAATATCCGAAAGCCGGCGAAGCTAACTCTAACGTAGGCGTTTTTGTGTATAATATAGATAGCGGAAAGACTACAAAAATTGACATCGGAACGGAAACCGACATCTATATTCCGCGCATTCGAGCTACAAAATATGCTGACAAATTGGCAGTTTTTCGCTT
>DYOJ01000569.1 GCA_020720705.1 Acetofilamentum sp. | reverse complement strand
TATCGGATTTGCCGGTAACCATTTACGTCATAACACGTGAAGAAATTCAGGAAAACGGCTACGTGACGCTGGTTGATGTGCTGAAAACATTGCCCGGCATAAAAGTGTCGCAACCCGGCTCGGGCGAATTTGGCGAAATGTTTCAAATGCGCGGCATGTTGGGAAACGAGTACGCTAAGATTTTGATAAACAACATTCCGGTTCGTCCGTCGGTTGTTTCCGGAATGCCAATCGAAGCGCAACTTCCAATCAGACAGGCAGAACGCATTGAGGTAATTTACGGACCCGCATCCGCACTCTACGGAGCAGATGCTACCGTCGGCGTTATCAATATTATCACAAAAGAAGCAAACAACGGTATATTTTCAACAGCCGACATTTCGTTAGGGTCAGATATGTACGGTTATGTAAATTTTCAAGCGGGCGGAAAAGCCGGCAGAAACAAAAATATTTTGAAATACAGTTTTTACGGAAGCCGGTCTAATGTAGATAATTTAGACATTTTTCAGGATACAGCCTTGTACCACCCCTATGCGTATTTGGAGCAAATGGGCATGGTATTCGATTTGGGCGGCACACAAGTAAAACCAACAGCACTGACTTCGGAACTTGCCGAACAATACGGCATTACCGATTTTTTGCCTTCTCAGCCGCATTACGAAGGCACAATTGAGATGCCCGAAATTTCCAACATCCCTACCGAAAGCCAACTTATCGGAGTTGAACTGTCGTTTCGGAGTTTGAATGTCGGTTTTCGCAACATGCGTCGGACAACACACAGCTCCATCGGACGAACACCTTATTTCTACAAATATAACAACCCGCGAAACTTTATTTCAGACCAAATTAATCAATTTATTTTGGGCTATAACAAACAGTTCAAACGCTTTTATAATACCACAAATTTTCAGGTCGAAAGTTATAATTATGACCCTTATTCAAGCTTCGGCGTAACATTTACGCCGTTAAAAACCCCGGCAACGTATTATCAATACAACCAATCGGGCGATATTTTATTGGAAGAATTGTTGAACTTCAGCATCAAAAAAGTAGAAATAACCGCCGGATTTAACGTCCAATTTTCCAGCAATTTACCTCATACAAATTATTCCGCAAAACCGTTTGATGTTACGCGCGTAAATTACTCGACAATTGGTATTGCTTCAACCGATTCGGTGGAAGCATTCGGATTAAATCCGTTTGTATTTGCAACAACTGCATCGTTCGTGCAAGCCTATTACAGCATCGGACCCATAAATTTTGTTGCCGGAATCAGAAGCGATTACAACGGACTTTATTTTGAACGAAGTTTTAACCCGCGTGCGGCAATGCTTTACAAAATAACAAAAACAATTTCGCTCAGAGGCTCAGTCGGCAAAGCCTACAAAGCTCCTACCGGAAATCAAATGTACGAAGCTTTGG
Source organism: Acetofilamentum sp. (assembly GCA_020720705.1). GTDB lineage: Bacteria > Bacteroidota > Bacteroidia > Bacteroidales > JAADGE01 > DYOJ01. The sequence goes on along the minus strand of DYOJ01000569.1, from coordinate 735 downwards.
CTTTTGAAAACACCACCGAAGGCGGAATTCATTATGCAATTGTGCCAAATGCGGATTTAAAACCCGAATCATTTCTGGCTTACGAACTTGGGTTCAGAGCCTCGTTGCTTAACAGTTCTTTGTTCATAGATATTTCGGCATATAAAAATGACTTTTACGATATTATCACTGCCGCCGTTCTCGACCCGGAACAAGAAGGATTTTATTTGGCAAATAACTACGAAGGTGAACCTTTGGCACGAACTTCACGAAACTCCAATGCCGAATCTGTTTTGCAAGGCGTTGATTTTAGCTCCGAACTGAGAAATATCTTGAACGACCGCCTAAGACTCGGATTCTCGGCAAGTTATGCATACGGCAGCGAAATTCTTGACGATGGAGTTACTATTGAATATTTCAGAGGTATGCCAAAATACATTCTCAAAGGTATGGTTCACGTAAAACCGACACGAAATACTTACCTCACCGTACGAAGTATAACCAGCGACGGATGGTACAGACTATATGCCGAACCGACAGCAAGCCTCGAAGACGCGTATGTAAACGGATACAATGTTTTTGATGTCATTGCCGGATTTCGATTTCATAAAAACCTCAATATCTGGTTGAAAATAAAAAATTTTACAAACCAAAACTACGGCGGAATTGACGGCACGGGTTTTGATATAGATTTGCGATACAACCCGCAGTTGGCAAGGACAGTCAGCTTCGGGATGACTTTTAATTTGAATTAAA
>DYOJ01000041.1 GCA_020720705.1 Acetofilamentum sp. | reverse complement strand
TAATTAAAATATCACTCATAATATGCTAAAAATCAAATTTTTATACGATATTTTAGGGCACAGAATATAGATTTTTAAACACATGAAATTTCTACTAATATCCTTCTTAATTTTTTTTCTAAGTGCAAGCTCAAGTTTCTCGCAAGATATTCCGTTTTCCGAATACGATTTCCCATATATTCGTTACGATGTAAATCGGATTGATTTTCCCGGAGACAGCGCCGAATTTGAAACTTTGTTCTCAAAATTTGACAACCTGATTTTGAAAGGAGAAGGCAAGGTAAATATCGTCCATTTTGGCGGCTCACATATTCAGGCAGGCATATACTCCGGACAAACTCGTAAGCGATTACAAAATATGTATCCCGGACTTACCGGCGGACGCGGTCTGGTGTTTCCGTACCGGATGTCGCGTTCCAATGCTCCCAACAATTACAACATAACTTGGACAGGCAAATGGGAAACCTGCACCAACGTTCAATTTCGCCGTTCTTGCTCACTCGGTTTGCTTGGTGTTGCAGCAGTTACCACTACAACGGATGCAAGCATAAGAATAGTCGGAGGAAAAAACTATGGGCATTATGAAACCGATAAAATCCGAATTTTTCACGATTTCGGAGAGCAATATTTTAAAATAATTCCGGACTCCCTCAGCATTTCCGACTATAAACTTACAGAGTTTCCCGAACGCGGATTTACCCTTATAGAAACAAATCAAGTAATTGACACAGTGTATCTTAGATTACTTAATACTGACAGTTTACAAACTGAATTTACCCTTTACGGTATCGCTTTAGATAATCATGATTCCGGTATCGTTTACCACGATGCCGGTATTAACGGAGCAAGCTTACCTTCATTTTTAAAATGTAATTTACTTGAAACTCAATTGGCTGAAATTCAGCCGGATTTAATCATAATATCGCTTGGTACAAACGACACCTATACCAAAAAATTTGATACCGAATTTTATCGCAATAATTACCTCGAATTTATATCCCGAATACGAAAAGCACAGCCCGAAACCGCAATCCTGATGACAGTTCCGAACGATGCGTATTACAGACGCCGTTACCCCAACAAAAATGTAGCACTTGCACAAACCGTTATTTATGAAGTTGCCAAACAACAAAATTGCGGAGTGTGGGATTTTTACGAGATTATGGGCGGGTTAAATTCATCTTCACTCTGGCATAAAGACGCCTTGATGGCTTACGACAGAATACATTTTTCGGCAAGCGGATATCTTATCAAAGGTGATTTGCTCTACGAGGCTATTCAGAAAGCTTATGATAATCATATTGATAAAAAATACGAAACCGCACATAAAAATCAATAGTAACTGTTTTCTTTATATCAAGATTCTGAATATTAGTGCTCTATGGATATGGAACAAATACACTTTTACCCAAATCGTAAGCTGTTTCATGTTCATAAACCGGCAATTTTGTTACGTTAAACACCAAACTATCCACATATACTCTTCCGATAAGTTCAAACAAACTTTCAGACCCAAACAATCCGACCCTGTGAATTGTCATAAACAAGCTGTCGCCTTTGGTTAGAAAATAACCGAAATCATCCGATTTATCAACAGGTTGCCCGTTTCGTTTGCGCTCCGGTAAATTTATTTTAAAGAATATTACTGTGTCCGGCGACATGGCAGTAGAACCAAAATAGGATACAAATCCGTCTTTCTGAAATGTTAAATACTCTAATGTCTGAGTATCAGCCATATACAACAAATTAAAACGAAGGTTGGAGTTGTCGCATACATAATCTTTCGAGTAATATTTAAACTTAGAATTTTTCGGAATATTAATACAACCGATAAACAAAAAGATAATCGGAAATAAAATGCTTAAACTTTTAAATGTTCTCATTTTTGTATTTTTTTAAGATATTCTCACAGTCAAATATTTGAAAATAAATAATTTGATACGCATCAAAAATAGCGAACTTTTTGTATTGAAATAAAAATTAATACGAAAAAATCAATATTTTTTAAATTCATAGTGTTTTTTTGAAAAAAAATACTTTATTTTGCCATTTAAGATTAAACATTGATGCCAAAATTTTTCGCAGTCATTATTGTCTCACTAACAATCATACATGTTTACGGACAGGAAGATCCACAGTTCGCTCATAACATGTATAATCAGGTGTTTACAAACCCCGGCAGTGCCGGAATGACAAACGGGAGAATATGTGCCGATGTTATAAATCGGAATACGTGGATAGGGTTTGACGGTGCTCCAAAAACAACTTTGGCAAGCATTAATACGACCATAAATAAATTGAAGGGAGGAATGGGAGTCTCAATCGTAGATGACCGTTTGGGCTTTTACAAAGATTTTAGAGCAAAGATTTCATATTCCTATCACAAACAAACTTCTTTCGGACTCATGGGAATCGGAATAGACCCCGGATTTATCAACAGAGCCTTAGAAGGGGCGTGGCAAGCTCCCGACGGCGTGGACGGCGATGCGCTTATTCCTCAAAGTCCGGCTCGAAAAATGTTCTTCGACATAGGTGCAGGTATATTTCTGAAAAAGATGAACAGCTATTATTTCGGATTGTCAATTTCACATTTACATAACCCAAGAATTAATTATTCCGATTCTGCGGCATCATTTTTGCGGAGACATTATTACGGCACTGCCGGATTCAATTTTAGACTCGGAACATCTCCGATAGAACTGAAACCGAGTGTATTTGTTAAAACTGACGGAACCAAAATACAATTCAGCGGGAATTTAACCGCTCAATACAATAAAAAAATAAACGTTGGCGTTACTTATAGAAACCACGATTCATTAATCGGAATGTTCGGAATTGAACTCATGCCCGATTTACTTGTAGGATATGCCTACGAGTTGTCAATATCAAGGTTAGTAACAGTCAATAAAGGAACTCACGAAGTTTATATCGGATACTGTTTGGATTTATACAAACCTCCGAAAAACTATAAGTATAAAGACGTAAGATATTTGTAAATAAGAATTTAGGTGTCTAAACTGCAATAATTGTTCAGGTATTATGAGAAAGTTAAGTTATCTCAGTATTTTTTTCGCTGCTATGGTTTTCGCAAGTTGCAGCAATACAGGACCTCAAGGCGAGCTAATCGGCGTAGGTTCAAGTGAAGATTGGTACGAACCCGACCCTTACGGAATGGTTTTCATCCCTCAAGGAAGTTACAACATGGGTATAAACGACCAAGACGTTCCGTTCGCATACAATGCACAATCTAAAACAGTGTCTATTGACCCGTTTTGGATGGACGAAACGGAAATTACTAACAGCGAATACAAGCAATTTGTAAGGTGGGTTACCGATTCACTCGCTAAACGCTTGCTTATTGCGGCTGATTTTGAAGAATACAAAGCTGATATTGATGTTACGGCTAAAGAAGCCACAGACCCCGAATATGATCATGAAGATGCAAACACATGCTATCTTAATTGGGATATTCCGGTGGAGTGGGATAGAGCCGAAGAAGAATATCAGGCTGCTTTGAACGAATTGTACTTAAAAAAGGAAGAACGTTTCTACAAACAAAAAGAACTCGACAGCAGAAAATTGGTTTACGAATATGAATGGGTGGACCTCAAACAAGCTGCTAAACGTTCAAACAGATATGACTTTAACGATGATTTTACCGGTGGCGAGTATAAAGGAAATGTTGTGAACGAGCGCGGCGAAATCGTACCTATCAAAGACCGCTCATCTTTCATCATGCACGGAAAAATAAATGTTTATCCGGATACTTTGGTTTGGATGTCAGATTACACATACTCTTTTAACGAACCGCTCGCACGCAGTTATTACTGGCATACTGCTTATAACGACTATCCGGTTGTCGGGGTAAATTGGTTGCAAGCAAATGCTTTTTCAATATGGAGAACTCAACTTATGCGTGATTTCCAAAATAAATTGAACGAGCCGATTTTCCAAGATTATCGCTTACCAACTGAGGCTGAATGGGAATATGCTTCGCGCGGCGGTCTTGATTTATCTATGTATCCTTGGGGCGGCCCATACACGCGTAACGTTCACGGCTGTTTTATCGCAAACTTTAAACCTTTGCGAGGCAACTATGGTGACGACGGCGGAAACAGAACCCTTCAAGTTATGAGATATGCACCAAATGAATTTGGCTTATACGATATGGCAGGTAACGTTGCTGAATGGACATCCGATGCTTTTGATGAGTCAGCCTACAGCTTCACGCACGACTTAAACCCCGACTATCGCTACAATGCGCTTGCTTCAGACCCGCCGGCACTCAAACGTAAAGTTATTCGAGGAGGTTCATGGAAAGATGTTGCTTATTATATGCAATGCGGTGCAAGAACTTATGAATATCAGGATACAACAAAATCCTACATCGGGTTCCGTTGCGTACGCTCGTTCATGGGAAGTGATGCAATGGATTGGGATTCCAAAAATTTCTAAACAATTTTTACAAAAAAAAGAACTCCGGATTTCGGAGTTTTTTTTTTGATTTTTCGTGTTTTAATACCCGAATCACTACCTTACCTTTCTTCTTTACCTAATAAAATGGATATTTATCAGACATAAATTGAATGATTGGCAAAATATTTTCATCTATATTTTGAAAAAATGATAGATTTTTTTTTTGATTTCATAAATTATGTTTACTTTTATCGAAATTTTGGATTTAATTTAATTACTAAACATTTAATTTTTTTGATATGGGATTCAAGGAAATGACTCAGAGCCACGGTTGGAAAAACTTCATGGCAAAACTTTATGGTATTGGTGCAGCGGTTGTTATTATCGGTGCGTTGTTTAAGATTACCCACTGGCCCGGTGCTACGATTATGCTCGTTGCCGGTTTGGGAACCGAGGCTGTAATTTTCTTCTTTTCGGCATTTGAACCGATTCACGAAGAATTAGACTGGACACTCGTTTATCCTGAATTGGTAGGACTTAATCCGGATGGCATTGACCACGGTAAATCAAATAAACCTGCTCTCAGCACAGGCGATGCCATGGATAAGTTCAGTGCAATGATAGACAAAGCAGGTAACGCTAATTTGTTTGAGAAATTCGGTAAAGGTATCGAAGACTTAAATACAAAAGTTGCCAAAATGTCTGACATCAGCGATGCTGCGCTTGTAACAAAAGAGTATTCGACCAATATGAAGAATGCCGCTACATCGGTGTCTAAAATGTCTGAAACTTTTGGCAAATCAGCAGAAGAAGTATCATACTCGGCAGGCACACTTAATGACTCGTTTTCTAAAATGAGTGAAAAAGTAAAAGTAGGAGGTGCACAGTTTGAACAAGCGTATCAAAAATTAACAGGCTCCATGGACTTAGACTTCTCTTCGTTGAAAGCAGGTAATTCTGAATACAACAAACACATTAGCGGTTTAAACAAAAACCTTTCCGCTTTGAACGCAATTTTCGAACTCCAATTAAAAGAAGCAGATTTGGATAAGATGATGGCAGACTTACAAGGTTCAGTCGTTCACTCAAAAAAATACAGCGACGAAATCACAAAGCTCGGCAAAAAGCTCGAAGCTCTCAATACGGTTTACGGCAACATGCTTTCAGCAATGAACGTAAATTTGAAGTAAGTCTTTTATTAATCCATTTAAAATCTTTTAGTTATGGGACACGGAAATTTATCCCCAAGGCAGAAGATGATCAACATGATGTATTTGGTGCTTACCGCGCTCTTGGCATTGAACGTGTCGGCGGAAATCCTTAATGCTTTCGTGTTGGTTGATAACAGCCTTGTGAAGACAGCACAAAATATTGATAAGAAAAATGATGATATCCACTCCAGATTTCTTGCCGCTTATGAAGAAAATAAAGGCAAAGTAGGTCCGTGGAAAGAGAAAGCCGATGATGTGAAAATCAAGTCGAAAGAATTGGTTGATTACATAACATCCTTACAACAAAAAATAGTTGAAATCGGGGACGGCTCCTCAGCTATGTACACCGAACACGGTTCGCAGGCAATTGCCAAAAAAGACGACAGCAATTCTCCTTCTCAAGTTATGATTCTGGAAGGAAAAGGCGTAGAATTAAAAGGCAAAATGGAAGCATTCCGAGAAGTTCTGATAAAATACGCTGTTGATAAAAACGGCAAGGTAAACGAAGGTTTAGTTGCATCGCTCAAAAGTTCATTGAATACAGACCCTATTAAAGGAGAAGAGGAAGAAAAACCTTGGGAAGTCGGTAATTTTGAACATTTGCCATTAGCGGGTGTTATCACAATGCTTACTAAAATGAAAACTGATATTAAAACAGCAGAATCACACTTAATAGCACATTTAGTTGAGCAAGTTGATGCAGGTTCTTTCAAATTCAACAAAATTGAAGCTATTGTTCGTGCAGAACGTGGTTTTGTGTTGCAAGGAGAAGAATATAAAGCTGAAGTTTTCATTGCGGCATCCGATACAACAAAAGAACCAACAATTGTTCTTGATAACGGGACTAAATTGAAAATTGATACCACAAGCGGTAAAGGGATTTTCTCGGCACGAAGCGGTGCGGGGGTTCACAAACTCAAAGGGGTTATTCGTTTGAAAAACCCAAGCGGTGAGGATACTTTGAAATATCCTTTTGAAACCGAGTATCAAGTTGCTGTTCCCAGCATCTCTGTTTCTCCTACAAAAATGAACGTATTTTACATCGGTGTTGACAATCCTGTTGATATTACAGCGGCAGGTGTTAACCCCAATTCTGTAAGTGCATCTTTAAGCGGAAACGGTAGTATTTCTAAAGTTGGAGCCGGCTATATTGTGAAAGTAAAAGGTGGTGCAAAATGTACCATAAATGTATCTGCGGAAGGAAAAGGCCTCGGAAGTAAGGAGTTTAGAATAAAGACAGTGCCAGACCCTGTTGCTGTTGTAGGTGCTGACCCCAAAAATAAAAAAGGCGGCGCAATACAAAAAGGAACCCTTGCAGGCTTAAGCGGAGTTCGTGCTGAACTTGAAAATTTTGACTTCGAGTTAAAATTTAATGTAACATCATTTGATGTAACTGCCCAAATCGGTGGCTTTTACGAAACTGAAAAGGCATCAACAGGTTCTTTTACCCCAAGACAAAAAGGGATAATAAACAGACTTAACAGAAACGACCGTGTGTTTATTGAAAACGTACGTGCGGTTGGTCCGGATGGCATGCCTCGTAAGCTTAATGATATCGTATTTAAGTTGCAATAAGGAAATATATTGTATCAATTTAAAAAAAGAGCAGATTATTCTGCTCTTTTTTTTTATATTTGAAGAAATTTTCAAACACGAATATTTAAATTTTGACTAATAGTTTACTTTAAATGTCATAGGCAACTCGTATGAATACGAGTAGCGAAAAATACTTTTTAATATGATATTTAAAACAATATTTTCTCTCAACATTAAACCTTGAACAGTATGAAAAAAGAAACTTGTGATTCCATTAAGTTTTTTTTTTCGCAGCAAAGAATTATTTTAACACCATAATGACCAATCAATTAATAGAGTATCTCAGCAAATTTGCCACCGAAAGTAGGGTGGAGCAATTTCGCACCGTTTTGGCTCAACGAACAAGACATATTAAGGTTGTGTTGGAGGATATCTTTCAGCCACATAATGCAAGTGCTGTGTTACGTACTTGTGATTGTTTTGGTATTCAAGATGTTCATATTATCGAAAATCAATACGAATATCGTGTAAACCCTGATGTTGCACTTGGGTCGGCACAATGGCTGTCTTTATTTCGGCACAAACCCAAGCCGGACAATACGCTTTCGGTAATTTCCGATTTAAAGGCTCAAGGCTACAAAATTGTGGCAACCACACCACATACTAACGATGTAAGTTTGGAGGATTTTGACCTCGAACGAGGAAAATTCGCACTGATGTTTGGCTCGGAGCGTCCGGGATTGAGTCCGGTTGCCTTAGCAAATGCGGATGAATTTCTTAAAATTCCGATGTTCGGTTTTACCGAAAGTTTAAATATTTCCGTGTCGGCTGCCATTATTTTAAACCGCTTGCGAGAAAAATTGCAAAACTCTGATATTCAATGGCAATTATCTGAATTAGAGCAGAACGTATTAATGCTATCATGGTTGCGACAAAGTATAAAAAAATCACATCTTATTGAAAAACGTTTTTTTGAAGATTTTAATAACAATGTTCTATAATGTTGACAAATCGCGAATTATTTTTCAAACATGTCGGTCAAACATCTGATACTCCTCCGGCTATTGAGGTTGAACGTGCAGAAGGTTCATACATTTATGACTCATCCGGAAAGCAATATTTAGATTTAATTGCCGGTGTTTCAGTCGGTAATGTCGGGCATAGGCATCCAAAAGTATTGCAAGAAATTAAGAATCAGATAGATAAATATCTCCACGTCATGGTTTACGGCGAGTATATCCAAACACCACAAGTGAGGTATGCCGAAAAATTATGTTCTTTTTTGTCAGAGAAATTCAATGCTGTTTTTTTTGTAAATTCCGGTAGTGAGGCAGTGGAAGCAGCAATGAAACTTGCAAAACGCTTCACAGGGCGAACGGAAATTATTGCTTTCAAAAATGCCTATCACGGAAGCACGCATGGAGCTGCAAGTTTAATGAGCAGTGCTTTGTACACACATTCCTATCGTCCTTTGGTGCCGGGTGTTAAGTTTTTGGAATTTAATAATATAGAACAACTCAAAAATATTACATGCAAAACTGCAGCCGTTTTTTTTGAATTTGTACAATCTGAAGCCGGCTATATTCCGGCTGAGCAAAAGTTTGCAGAACAGTTAAGAAAACGTTGCTCGGAAACCGGAACTTTATTAATTGCAGACGAAGTTCAAACCGGATTTGGGCGTACGGGCAACTTATTTGCATACCAAGCATATTGTGTCGAACCGGATATGTTGCTGATTGCCAAAGGTATGGGTGGAGGTATGCCTATTGGAGCGTTGGTTTCTGATAAAGAAATTTTAGATTCATTTACAAATAACCCTGTACTCGGACATATAACAACTTTCGGTGGGCATCCTGTTTCGGCAGCGGCAGCATTGGCTTCTCTTGAAGTTCTTATAGATGAGAATATTACCGAAAATGTTTCGAGAAAATCTGACTTGTTTTGCAAGAATCTTTTACATCCGAATATTACCGATATTAATGGTCTGGGCTTAATGCTTTCAGTAGGTGTTCGGAATTTTGATACTGTTAAACGATTGATAACTTATGGATTAGATATTGGTTTTTTAACCGATTGGTTTTTGTTTGAAAATACTCGATTTCGAATTTCTCCGCCGCTGACGATTTCAGATAACGAGATACTTGAAGGTATATTTTTGATAAAAAAAGCTTTAGATATGATGGATTAACAGTTTATTTTTTTGTATTTTTCACGTTTTTATACTTGTTAAAATTTTTTCTTTTTTGCGATGTATACATTTCTGCAAAGTTTGTGCGTAAAAAATTATTATGCGTTGATACTTAACGTTTTCTATCACCGGCTTAACTTCGTTATTTCAAATTCGTAAGCATTTTTTTAAAATGTTTTATAATGAATTAAATACGGATATTTAGACACTTATATTAAACCGAATAAAATTATTTCTTAACTGACTTCTAATATATTGAAATTCAATATATTATAGTCTGTTGTCTGTAATCTGATGTCTTACGTCTAATATTAAAACTGTTTCTCCAAAAGTCTCTCACATAATTTGTCATTATTATCAGTCTCATTATATTATTCTGCTTATGAAAACTTTAATTTATTTTGTTCTGATTTTCATTTTTCTAAGTGCTTGTAACTCAAAATCAAGCATCAAAACCGAGACCAATTGGTCTGCATTATACACCCAAAGCGTTCCTTTGGATATTCGTAAATCCGAATTTGCCAAACGTAACCTTGTTCCTAACTTTTCATTTGAACAGGGCAAGGTAATTTCTCAAGATAGTTCAATAACTAATTTTAAATTAGAGCATTGGACTATAGTTGGACAGCATGTTGAGTGGACAGATTCAAATTTGCCGGCTTATGCCGATAGTCAAGTGTCGCATAAAAAACATGCGGTGAAAATTTCCAGAAAAACCGAAGATGTTGCAGATTTGAATCCTCAATCTGACGGAATTTTAAGTGATTTTATTGAAGTTTTGCCCGGAAATTACAATTTTTTGCTTGATGTGCGGCTTAAAGACGTTTATCCTTCGGTAAAAAGACTAAATTCAAGACTTGGAACAGATATTGATATTCGTTTGAAATTCTTTGATGCGCAAAAACGAGAACTCTCACCCGGAATGTTTTTTGAATATGTTAAAAAAGATATTGATAATAGTTTTAAAGGATTCTCTTTTTCTAATTTTTACGAAATTGAAAATTTTGGATGGGGTCGAATTATCGGTCGAACTTTGAATTATCCGTTTTCGGAAGGTGATATGCCGGATGGTTGCAAATATGTGAAGATATATATCGGACTAAAGGCTATCGGTACCATGTGGATTGATAATGTTGAATTGTCATATTCAAAATGGAATTTCACTTCGCTCGAACGGATGAGGACTTTTTTTGACAGCACTTATCACAAATCTGATTTAGTGATACCGACACCGCAAATCGTCAAAAACAAAACCGAAATTTCACTTACAGGAAAAAAAATCGTGATTATTCTGCCGGAAAAAATGACAAATGCTGACAAATCTGCACAAAATCTTTTGGCAAAACATTTTCAAAAATTCAATTATTCTGACACTGCTATTTTGTCAAATCTTGCATATCAACCAAAAGAAAATGAGATAGTTATATCGCTCGGAAAAAATTATTTGTCTGCAACAGCCGGAATAGATTTATCTGACCTATCTTCAAAAAATCAAGGCTATAAAATATCTCGAAAAAATGACCTCATTTATTTGCAAGGTGTTTCAGATGCAGGTACGTTTTATGCGGCAGCTACATTTGTACAACTTATTGATAATGAAAACAATAAAATTGACTATGCGGACATCTCCGATTTCCCTGATTTTGAGGGTCGTTCTTCCAAATTGGTAAATATTGAAACTGATTTCACGATCGAGCAAGACACATCTTTGACGGACGAAGAGCGTAAATCAAAACGTGATACTTATCTTAAAAATATTGAGTTCCAAACGGAACTTATTGATTACTATGCTTTTTACAAAATTAATAAGCTATACAATAATTACGGTGAACTTGGAAAAATGTGGTGGAAACCCGGAGAGTTGTATCATAAATTATATGAAACGGCTGGTGCAGAGTGTGCAAAACTCGGAAATGTGATTCAGACTTGCGTGCAAGTAAATCCTTATTATCACTTTGAATATGAGGAGCCTGAAGAAGAACTTTCTGATTCTTTGCGTACAATATTTTCACATTCGAACTCGAATGATATTGACAAATTGTATGCTGTCATTGAAACTGCTTTGCGTAACGGCTCGCAAACCGTAATGGTTTGTGCCGATGATTTTGTTCCGCATCGCGGAAAAGCGCGAGGAGAATATACCTTGTTCACGGACGCAGACAAAAAGGCATATTACAATATTGCGCATGCCCAAAATGATATGATGAATAAGCTAAAAATTAAAATTGACAAAAATTTTAAAAATATTCGTTATGAATTTTGCCCGGCACCTTATCTCAATCAATTTATAGACTATAGTAAAGGCAGCGCGGAAGCATTTTTCCGAGATTTAACTTCACACATGGACACCTCATTTTCTATCATTTGGACAGGAAATACTGTCCGTTCTTTGTCTTACGATCATGCCGATATTTTTCGATATACTGCTCACATACAGCGCAAACCCATGATTTGGGATAATACCCCGTACGCAAGATTTTTGGAAGGCGAGTATGGTGGATACCCGGCGCATTATCCCGGAAAAGCTGTGATGTGTAGTCTGTTTGAGCCATTTGATATTACAGTGCCGGATGATTTTACCGATTTGGTTGATTCTCATTACTATTCGAACGAAGGTGGGTTGTCTGCAATTAGTATGTTGAAAAATGCAACTTTTGCTGATTTTACTTGGAACGTTAAGGGGTACGATGCTGACTTTTCGTTATTTAAGGTGCTTGTTTCGCAGTTTGGTAAAGAAAATGCTCTGAAATTGCTCGAATTTAACGACACATATTATCAATTTGTATCTGTTTGGGCTGAAATGCGAAACGGTATTGAAAATCAAACCATTGACAAAAAGTATCAAATCTCGAAAGAAGATGAAATTATTTGTGAGAACTATATTGAACAATTGCGTAAATACAAGACTGATTTTCAGATTTTTCCGGAACGTATCCGAAATGAACTCTTTACAATAATTGATAATAAAATTGAAAATTATTTGAAGATGACTGAAACTCAGAAAGCACAAAATAAAACCGGACACAGGCAAACGTAGAATAAGGAATTTTTTTATTTCTTAGTTCTACTTTACGATGTTCAAAATCTTTGATAATATGAATGTTACAACTATAATAAGCCTTGACTTAGCAAGAGTATTTAGTAGTTTGATATTAGTATTTAGATGAGTTAATGGCAGAAAATCAAACAATTAGCTGTTTTTCTAATTACTAACTACTGAAATCTAAATAGTGCTTGTAAGAAAACTCATAACATGTTGAAATTCTTTA